>DATAMD010000287.1:0-1900 GCA_036260755.1 Chitinophagaceae bacterium
CCTGAAATTCTGTTATTAATTTTTCAAATTCATTAAATCTGTTACCGCTGTTGTTTACTTCCATTTTTGCGATTTAAAGCATGTCTTATTATCAAAGACGGAATAAGGTAAAAAAAAGACGTAAACAATCAAACCTTTTTAATATTTCAGATGTAATTGCTATATCATGAAGTTGTACAATTTATTTTTAGACTAATAGTTTTTTCAACTTTCATTCCTCAACTTTGTTATTTAATAAATAATTTTTCATGTCAACAGTTTTAATAACCGGCGGAACAGGAATGATAGGTAAGCATCTTACAAAAATGTTGCTGGAAAAGGGTTATGAGATAATTGTGATGAGCCGGAAGTCGGGAGTTGGGAGTCGGGAGTCAGGAGTTTCGTTTGCTGAATGGAATATAAAAAATCAAACCATCGATGCCGATGCTATTGCAAAAGCCGATTATATTTTTCATTTAGCCGGTGCAAGTGTTGCAGAAAAAAGATGGACTGCAAAAAGAAAAAAAGAAATTGTTGACAGTCGCACGCAAAGCAGCACTTTAATTGTAAAGGCATTAAAAGAAATTCCCAATCATGTAAAAGCTGTTGTTAGTATTTCGGCCATTGGTTGGTATGGCGCCGATACAAAAGAAAGTTTGCAATATGGTTTTAACGAAGCTGCAAAAGCCGATACGGAATTTTTAGGCGCCACCTGTAAAGTATGGGAAGATAGTATTGAACCTGTTTCGATAAATAAACGTTTAATAAAATTACGCAGCGGGATTGTATTCAGCAATAACGGTGGCGCTTTTGTGGAATTTAAAAAACCGTTGAAAGCTGCTGTGGTAACGGTTTTTGGAAATGGCAGGCAAGTGGTTAGCTGGATACACATTGATGATTTGTGCCGCATTTTTATTTTTGCAATGGAACATGAAGAAATGAATGGTGTTTATAATGCAGTGGCAACACATCCTTTAACCAACAAAGAATTAATGATATTGTTGGGTAAAAAAATGCGTGGACAATTTTTTATTCCTGTTTTTATACCGTCATTTTTATTGAAAATAATTTTAGGGGAAATGAGTGTTGAATTATTGAAAAGTGCCAGCGTAAATAATAATAAAATAAAATCGGCAGGGTTTAATTTTTTATACCCAAGTATTGAAACTGCGTTGGATGATTTAATTGACCACAAATAAAATGGGAACACGGATGACGCAGATGAAACAGATTTAAAACTGATTTTATTTTGCGAAGCAAAATTATTTTTATCGCCACTGAAGCATGGGATTGCACGAAATATATTTTTTGACACGAATGCACGAATTATAACAGATATTACTTGAAGCTCTTGGCTGGCTGCTCATAGTTCAGAACGCTGAAGTGAGTGACACAACAGACGATGCCATGAAATACAAAAGCCGGTAAACAAAAAAATTATAAATCCCTTTTTTTATTAATGGCATAACATAACCACCAGATGGCCGAAGTTAAAATGAGTGTGTACAATACATGCCAGTTAATATCGGCCAAAGTTTTTTTATAGGCTTCGTTTGTGGCGGCATCTATTTTTCCTAAAAAATTAGGCATAGGCAAAAGGCGGTTAGAAATTTCGAAAGGAAGATATTCGCGAACGCCCCATTCTTTAAACCTGAAATAAGTTTTAATAGTATTTTCTATGATCATGGAATAAAAAACAAAAATACCTAATGCAATAAATGCACGTTTAATTAAAAACGCCAGTAAAAATGCCCAGCTTAATTGTGCAACTATTTGCAGAAAAAATAATGGAATGTATTGCAATTCTTCGGCCCAGCGGGTTACACGAACTGCATCGGAATAATAAAACCCAAATATGGCGGCAACAATGGTAAATGAAAGTGTAACAATAAAACTGATGATAAAAACATCGATCATTTTT
>DATAMD010000296.1:0-2442 GCA_036260755.1 Chitinophagaceae bacterium
CCATCTCAACTAAATTATACAGAACAGCCGATTTCAGGTGTTTATATAATTTGATGCGTAATTTTTTTGTATCGCCTGCAAAAGTTGAATCTTCTTTTGCAGTAAATATTTCCCGTCCGGTAAAATCAAAAGGTGTTTTGCAAATATTGGTTATGATGGTATCTACCTGATGTAATCTCACCTGATAAATCTTATATAACTGTTCTATAAAGTTGCTTTTCTTTTGCCGTAATTGTTCATGCAATTGAAAGCGGTAAACATTAAGCTGGTTAATATCTTCCTGCGTAAAAAATATTTTATCGTTATCGAGTGTATTAATAATTTCTTCGAACCAATTTTCAGAAAATTCTTTATCAAGCAACCTGGGCTGCACATGGTATTTTTCAACCATTCTGTTTACCATAAAAGCATTGGTAACAGCAGTATTAAAATTTTGTGATTTTACTGAGAGGGTCGCTGATACAAAAAATATAAGCAGGGTAATTATTCTTTTCATATAAACATCTGAAAATATTAAGGCAATATAATAATAAGTAAAGTAACTAAATTATTACCTTATAAAAAATGATAAGACGTAAAACGAAATGAAGCTATAACTGTTGATTGATATGCGGCTATGTGTAATTAGATTAAAAGAAGTTAATATGCCAATAACCTACTCTAAAAATTTTTTTCTTAAATTGAAACTATAAGTCCGGCGAAACGGAAATAACAACGGTACCGAAAGGTTGCGGCTCTTTCAGTACCGGTTGTTTTAATATTATTTTGCCAACACTTTCACTAAATCGTCAATTGCTTTTTTAGTTACCAGTTTGGTATTTTTTTCTTTAATGCCGGTTAATATTAGTAAAGCCTTTTCGCCAAATTCGTACAAGCCAACAGGATTTTTATCGAAATCGAAACTGCCGATTACAAACTGGAGTTTTTCAATAATCTCGGCATTTGCAGCGTCATTAATTTTTTCGAAAGTTGTTAATGCATTTACAATTGCAGTCCTTAGCTTATCAGTATCCGGTGCTTTTGCAGTTGCTTTTTTGGGTGCTGCAACTTTTTTTGTTGCGGGTGTATTTTTTTTTGCAGTTTTTGTAGTTTTTGTTGCCATAAAAATGGGTATTTAGTTAATAAATAAAAAATCATACCACAGGCAAACATCATTAAACGCAGTAAATATAGTAATAAAAAAATAAATGGCTTTATGGCTGAAGCGCATGCAAATGTTGAAGTGTGCGACGCAACTGCTCCTCAATTAATTTTCTGCAGCCGGTAACATAAAAATAATTATTTCTTTACCTGCAAATATTGTTGCAGGGTTTTTACATAATCTTCGAAAGCGTTGATTCCTTTTTGGGTGATCTTGCAGGTAGTAAGCGGATAATTATCTTTAAACTGTTTGGTTACATCAACATAACCGGCATCTTTTAGTTTTTGTATTTGTACCGAAAGATTGCCTGCTGTTGAATTTGTTTTTTCACGAATGAAAGTGAATTCTGCTTCCTTAACACCAATGAGCAAACTCATCACTGCCAAACGTAATTGCGAATGTAATATGGGATCGAGTTCTTTAAACATTAACTGACTTTCCTTTTAAAAATTGCCGGCGTAAAATTAATCCGGGTATCAGCCAATTGATAATACCTGCAATGGCCTGAAATAACATATCGTATTTATAAGTTGTGAAGCAGGAAATAAAAAAAAGTACATAACAAATAATACCGCCGATGATCATGGGCGTAAACCTGCGTGCCAAACCTGTTGCCAAAGTTGGCACTGCATATAAAATTAAAAATACCGATGACACACTTAATATAAAAGGATGAAATGCTGTTGTTTCTCCGGTTGCAATATTTTTTTGAAATAATTCTATTCCTTCTTTTGCATAATAATTTTCAACGATTTTCGGAACGGCGTTATTATAAAATACCAATGCAAAAATGCTTATCCCAAATACGATCCAGATGGCATTCATGGCAGTTTCTTCGTAGGTTAATATTCTTTTTTGCCTTGATTCGCGGATGCTTATAATAATTTGCGGAACAAGTGCAATAAAAGTAAGCAGCCAGATATCGAAGCCGCCTGTTGAAAAATTAAACTGAATCTGCAGAAAACTAAATAGCCCGCAGAAACCAATCACACTGCCCCACAATATAGCGCTGGTACCGCTTTCGTGAAAACTGCTTTTTACTTTACCAATCATTTCGGTAATTAACTGCAGGCTTTCCTGCTCGGTTAATTTTTTTTCTTCTGCCATGATTATTGATGTTGATATTGTTTACGCAATAAATAACCGGGAATAATATAACTGATTAAAATAGCCGCTGCTGCAAATAATAATTGATGATCGAAAGAAAATCTTGAACAAACTACTGCGAGAATAAAATTGATGATACCGCCAATGATTAATGGCCTGAATTTTATTAATCCGCCTGATACAAAAGTGCCGAT
>DATAMD010000301.1:0-6335 GCA_036260755.1 Chitinophagaceae bacterium
GGTTTTAAAAATTCTTTCAAATAAAAACAACGAAACATATCATTGTCGTTGAAGAGAATAATATTTTTAAACCCAAGTTCATCCATTGCTTTTTTAATCGACGAAGCAAATCTTTTATTATTTATTTTATTCAGCCACTCAAATAAAAATTGATTTTTTATCCAGTTAATCGATTCAATCATCTTATCTGGAAACAAATTCCATAAATTATTTTTTATTTTTTCGATACTGTTTTGTTTCCCTTTAATTACCGCCAAACGCTTTTGTACCTTAGGTTCTGCACGATGCTTGTACAAAGTAATTCTGTCTAACGGCGAGTTAACATACAATACCCGGTTATGTTTACACATCTCTTCGGCAATGTTTTTACAATTGCTGCCAATCTCAATATCCCATGGCTGTTGGCCAACAATAACAATATCTCTTCCTGTAATCATTTAAAATATTTTTTTGTTACCGGCAATATAACAAGCATGATGCTTCTGTTGCGTCGCACTCTTCAACGCTTTATTCGCTATTCAACTTTTTTTAAATTTATCAATAATTCATTTTGTTCTTTATCGATCCTCAGAGTTGCAATAATTAATGCAGCAGCTAAATAAAAATTTACATTCGACGGGAACTGCACCAACGCTTCCTGTGGAAAATTTCCAATATTCAATGCAAACACAATTAATACCGCAGCCAGGCAATACGATTTCAATTCAGCATCACGTATCTTGTAAAAATTATTTATTCCTGTTCTTAAAATTGTAAACATCATCAAACAAAAAACAGCCAGGCCAATCCATCCTAATTCAACAGTAACTCTTACATAACCGCTGTCGGGCGGAAAATTAGAGAGATAAGAATAAGGCGCAAACTTTTGTCCCCATTCGCCCGTAGCGCCTAAACCACCGCCCATGGGATGTGTCCACACAAATGGTTTTATGCGTGCCTGATTTATTTTTCGAACCAAATACGACGGATCGTTATTTGGTTTAAATGCCGATTGAAAACGTACAATAGTTTGATTGGATGTTGGCATAAGAATTAATCCAACAATAAATACAGCAGCAATAATCGAAAAAATTAAAATCTTTTTACTGAAATTAAGAATGGCATACAAGATTAAAGCCGCAGGCACCAAAGGATATGCGCCACGTGTTCCGGAATAAAGCATGTTCAGCAAATAAAATCCAACGGCAAAAACAAGTAATACTTTTTTTATTTTGTTAACGGGCCCGGTTAATAAAGCAATGCATAATAAACTTACCGTAACCATGTTATAAGCAAATGTTACAGGATCGGAGAAAATAGAAAATTTGCGCCAGTGCCCCGCAATAAATAAAAGCAATTTCACATTCGGATCGTGATAAAGATATGCTTCTTCAAAACTTGTAAAACCAAAATACTCCTGTTTAAAAGCATACGATGCAGCAATTAAACAAAGTACAATCCACCATTTTAAAATTAGTTTGATAAAAGATTTACTGCGGATGTTATACAAAAAAATAAAAAAACTCAATGCCAGCATCGCCACCGTACGAACCGTGTAAACCCAAGCCAGTTTTGATTCTGCGGAGGGATTAATCACTTCCACAAAATTATATCCTATCCAGATAATGATAAACCAACTGATAGGATTATTAAAAATTCCCCAATCGTTTTTTTTCTTTTGCTGAATAAAAACCCCAAGAATTAAAAGTACTAACATGGCATCCATCAATGTACCTAACGGAAAATTAACTCCGGCTCTTCCCAAAAAAGCAATGGAATAAGCCATTGTTAAATAAACAAGAATGCCAAATTTCGGATACACCACCAAAGCATAAATTACAGGCAGGGCAATCAATGCAATTGAAAATAAAATGGCAAAAATAATTCCGAAAATAGAAACACCCGCTGCAAGAACTGTTGCCGAAAGAATTAAAAAAATAATTCCGGCAACATTATTTAATTTCTCGATCAACACAATTCTTCTGCATGCACTGATGATTCGTTGCCATTTGCTTTGCGGTAGCGGGGATATAGGAATTTGCAGGTTTTCCATTTATGGCAACAGCATTAATAAGTAAAAAAAAATGATGATGCACATTACAAAAGCAATGGCAATCCTTCGCATGATTGCATCAATGCGTTGCTGCATTTGCTCTTTTGCATGTTTTGCATATTTTACAGCAGGCTGTGTGCTCATAAATTATTTTTTGATCTCTTCTATTTTTTTATCATAAAAATGCTGCGTTGCCACCGAATGTTTATTTGCCTTTCTTACTTTTAATAACGAAAGCACCTGATAAAAAATAAATTTCGGTATGCTGCCCAACGATTGGTAAATGCGGTTATCGGTATCGGAATTAAACAATGCAATAAAAAATCCTGACGTAAAAATTATACATCCGATTAACCAGATAAATGCAACAAGCGGGTTGATGAAAATATTTACCATCATCAACAAAAAAGAGAGAATTAAAAAAATAAACAGCGGCGGACGAAGCAGTACAAAACCAAATAAAAACTGGTTCCAGTTAAAATTAAAAATGCCTTCGGCAATTAATATAAATCCGAATTTGAAATACCTAAACCATGTATTGATCCATCTTGCCCGTTGATTGATTAATTGATCGGACCGCGAAGTTTTTTCATCGTACACAACAGCATCTTTTGTAAATGCAATCCGGTATTTACGCATCAAAATTTCTTTTTGCAAAACTTTATCAAATCCAGCTCCGGTTATATCTAACTGTTCTAAACAATTCCTGTACAATTCAACCGTGAAAGCCATTCCGGAGCCTGCCAATGTTGCTGACGAACCCACTGCAAATAATATTTGCCCGTCGAAATAATGATAATAAACATCTCTTGCCGCATCAACACAGGCAACAGTTGTGTTTAAATTTTTTGCTTTGCGTTCGCCCTGCACGGCGGCAAAGCCTGCATCAAAATATTTATTCAATTCAATTAAATAATCCGGTTCAACCAAATTATCGCTGTCTATAATTGTTAAACGATCATGATTTCTTTTAAACCGCCTGATGGCATAAAAATGAGAACGTGTATTGCTTGCCAATGTGTTTTCGGGCCGCAAAACAATTACTTTTTCATCATCAAATTTTAAATTGCTTACATCGCATTTATCGGCAACAATATAAATAAGGTAATTGCTGTAATTTAATTTTAATAACGAATCAATAACAGGCGGAAGTGTTTCTGTTTGTTCGTATGCCGTTACAATAATTGCGTAATCGGCTTGTGCAGAAGAATTGTTTTTATTATTTGGCTTTCCCTTTTTAAAAAGAAAAATCAGGTACAACAAAAACGGGAACACCAAATTAAATCCAATCAGTAATTGAAATATTATCCATACAATATTGGCGAAAGTGGCAACCATAGTTTTTTATTTTTCCGTATCACCGTTTTCTATTTGAGTTTTTTTTATGATTCCCTGTTTTATTTAATACCCATCCAATAAATTTATTATCTAAACTCCTGAGGTAATTTACATCTTCATTTTTAAAGAATGAAATAGTTTGTTTGGCTTCAAAAACAGCAACAAGTTTATCGCCAAAATCAATCCATTCTTTCGATTTGTTTAAAGTGCTTAATGCCGCTGTTTCGATAATGATGATATCGAAACTGTTTTTTAATGCAGCTAATTTTTCCTGAATGTTTTGCGCATCACCCAATTCCAGTAATGAAACATCACCTCCTCTTGTGCCAAGGATATTTATGTTTTGAGTTGAATGAATATCGTATATCGAAATTTTATTTTGTAAAAGATCTTCCAAAAAGAAAATACTGTTTGTTGTTGATGTTATGGACGGATTGTTAAAATTTCCGTCAATAACTAAAACCTTTTTATTAATTGCAGAATAAGCATAAGCCAAACTTAAAGCTAAAATTGTTTTACCTTCTGATGGGTTTAAACTGGTGAGCAATAAAATTTTATGATTGCCCATTTCGTTGCCGATTTCAAAACGGGTTGACCTCAATAATTTTTTAAACTCGGCATGATGATTATCCGTTTCTTCATTCCAAATATTATTAAAATCAAGAAGAGATGTTTTAACAAAAGGAAAAAATCCAAGTACAGGTAAATTTGTTTTATCGGCTAATTCTTTCGGGATATGAATAGAATCATCCAGATAAAATAAAATAAACATCACTACCATGCAAAAAACAAAGCTCAGCACACCGCTTAAAGCCACCAGCAACATTTTTTTTGATGGTTGTTTTTGACCCGGCATTCCAATTTCAACTTGTTTAAGTTTAATCAGGAAGTTAGATTCCATGTTGGTTTGATTGAACTTCTTTAAAATTTCGATATACTCTTTACTGGCAATATCTATAGCGCCTTCGTACGATTGTATAACAGCTTCGTGCGGCACCAGCATGTCGAATTTTTTATTCAGCCTGTCCAATTCATTTTTTAAAGTAGAAATACCGTTCTTGGCCAGATCGAGTTGAACTTCTAAATTCATTTTTTGCAAAACCAAATTTTCTTTTGCAGCCAATGGATTTAAAATATATTTATCGGTAGAGCTGTTGATCTGGGCCGTAAGAATATCCGATAACGAATCTATTTTCTTTTTATACCTAACATCATAATTGCTTTTTACATAATCATCATTCAACTGTTTTATATTATCTTTTGTAACAATTATCTGCTGATTAATTTTAGTAAGTGTGCTTTCTAAATATTTTCTGTCTTTTGGATTAAACTTTTCATCAATGCCTTTTAATGCTCCGGTAATAGATATGATATCTTTTTCGGCAATATCTTTTCGTGTTTCAAAATCGGCTATTTGTGCGTATAAACTTTTGGCCTGTTCGTTTAAATTAAGAACCCTGTTTTTAATTTTATATTCTTTCAACCCATTCATCTGGGTATCCATTGCATTAAATTTTTGTTTCAGCACACTATCTAAAAAATTAGTGGCTTTAATAGAGTTATCTTTAATCAATAAAGAATAATAATTAATAAATTCATCGGTTAAAGTATTAACAACAAAAGCCGAAAGAACAGGCGAATCCGATTCAAATTCGATATTAATATAATCGCTGTTGTTTAACCTAAACACGTTCATCTTTTTCTTCAAACTTTTTTCGTCATAACCCATCGAAATAAGAACTTCATTCAATCCCTTCTGATCATCATCCCACAAAGAAAGAGACTGCCGGGATTCATATAAACCCGTAAATACCTCTAATGCATGTTTTCTTGCTCTATCATTTAATTGCAATAATAATTTGCTTGGTTTTCTGTAAGAAGTGTCGCTGGTGAGATCATGAATGATGAGCAGATACGAAACCTGATCGTACATCTTCTTCATCTGAATGCTTTGAAGAAGGTTACTGAATTGCTGATCGATCTTTGATTCCTGCGAATTGTTATTAGGTTCTATAAACTGGTTTTGCGATTGATCGGCCAGACCGGTTGAAATTTTAGATGCCGATATATAAGTATCGGGAAGATTCCGAACTAAAAAATAGGTGAGCGCTACCGTAAATAATGGTATGCCAATAAGTATAAACTTTTGACGACGTAACTGATTTATGAATTTGATTAGTTCCATTAGTGAATGTCTTCAAGTTTTTTACCAATTAATTCTTCAATACTGCTTTTTGCAATTAATACCGATCCTTCGGCTTCGATAACTCTTTGCCGCTGATCGGAAGATAATATCATCGACTTACTGTAATTCTCAAAAGTATCTTCTCCTTTTTCGAACTTATATTTAAACTGCCTGCTTAAACTTTCGGCATCTAAAGCTGCCTGTGTTTGCACTTTTAAAATAGTTACCTGCTGAATATATTTGAAGTAGCGGCTTTTTACATCAGCTTCTAAATTCAGATTATATTCGTCTTTATCTAATTGTGCAATTTTAAGCGCTTCATGGCTTTGCCGAAGCATTACCGGTTTCTGAATTAAAGAAGAAATATTCAGGAATAATCCGAGCTGAAAACCGGATAATGTAGGATTGGTAAGTGTTTGAGCTGCCGTTGGACTGTAAAATGCCGATACGGTAAAAATATCGAACCACGATAATTTAGCTTTTCTGATATCGTTTGAAGCTATAATTATTTTATGATTAAACGATTTCATTTTGGGGTAATTGCTTTTTGCAGTATCGATTAATTTTTGCAGAAAAGCATAATCAATTCCTGAGGCTAATGATTCCTGAGCCTGTACCGGGAAAGTGCCGAAGGCAAAAAAAAGGATGATAAAATATTTAGCGATTTTCATGAATATTGGATAGCAGGTTTTGGTGCAAAAATATTTTCTTCATAAGAAATGTTTATTTATTATTCGATCTAAAAACAATCTATAAAATGAAATAAAACATTCAGCTTTT
>DATAMD010000313.1:0-2903 GCA_036260755.1 Chitinophagaceae bacterium
GGGCGAACCAATTCGGTTTCAATCTGAAAAGCCTTTAAACCTTTGGCAGCAAGCTTTTCAACAGCAATAAGGTTATCGTTTTTATTCCGGCCCAGTATAACCGGTATGGCATTTTCGGCAGCCAGCACTTCAACAATGCCGGCACCAATACCTTTGGCACCACCTGTAACAATAATAATTTTATCTTTTAACTGAAGATTCATGTCCTGTTTTATTTAAATTTTATAAAATGAAATTGCATTTTTTCCGAATATCTTTTGCTGTTCTGTTTCTGAAAACGATTGAAAATATTTTTTTACAATACCTATGCAGTTTGAATAAGAAGCTGCCACCAAACACACAGGCCAGTCCGATCCGTACATCAACCTACCGGTTCCAAAAGCATTTGTTACCACATCGAGATAAGGAATAAAATCTTCCTGTTTCCAGTTTGTAAAATCGGCTTCGGTAACCATGCCCGAAATTTTGCAATAAACATTTTCGTGTGCCGATAACAGTTTCATGCCATTGGCCCATTCGCTTATCTCCTGTTTTTTTATACATGGTTTTGCAAGATGATCTATTACAAACATTTGCTCAG
The DNA here is from genome assembly GCA_036260755.1 of Chitinophagaceae bacterium. Lineage (GTDB taxonomy): Bacteria > Bacteroidota > Bacteroidia > Chitinophagales > Chitinophagaceae > CAIQDX01. The sequence continues at coordinate 581 of DATAMD010000313.1, forward strand.
GAAATAAACTAACCAATTGTAATGCTGCGGATAAATGTTCGGGATAAATTAAAATATCATAAGTAAAATCAAAATCTTTTAATAAGCTGATGCCTTTTAAAAATTTTGATTGAAGTATAAATGACGGATGCTCTGCCTGCAAAATATGCCTGAAGCCTTTTAACTTTTTAAAGCTTTTGTAATATTCTAAACGTTCTAAAATATTTTCTCCGCATATATCTGTCCAGCCAACAATTGCTTTTATAAAATTATTTTCTTCGGCTAACGACAATAAAAATCCGGTTTCTTTTTCTGATTGATCTGCCTGCACTGCAACCGTTCCGTCAATATTATTTTCTGCGAGCAAAGGCATTATATCTGACGGAAGAAAATCTTTCCGTATCACACTCATATCATCCGTTATCCACGAATGGGTTTGCGGATGATAATGCCAGAAATGCTGATGTGCATCTATTGTTTGCATAACTTATCAGGAATTGAGATTAAATATTTGTTTCATCAACAACCATTTCTCTCCGGGCTTTGCAGAAGGCAATGCCTGTTGATATTTCCACATTAATGTTTCCCACTCCTGAACTTTTTCGTTGGCAGCATCCATCTTTGCTTTTGTTTCGAAAGAGAAATTATCATCGGCTTCAATAATCATGAATAACCTGTTCTCAATCCTGTAAATATCAAGGTTAATAATACCCGAATCTGTAATACTTTTTTTTATCTCGGGCCAACCTTCCCGATGATATTTTTCATATTCGGCAATTAATAAAGGATCATTTTTTAAATCCAGTGCCAGGCAAAATCGTTGCATAAATTAATATTTAAAATTTGAAAAGTTAATCATTCATTTTCTGTTCTTCACTTCTCCCATGTTATTTTTTTATATAATTTTTTACATTTTGTTTTGATGTTCCCATGCCGTCAATACCTAATTCTACAACATCGCCGTGTTTTAAATAAACTTCAGGTTTCATACCTAATCCAACACCGGCAGGCGTTCCGGTAGAAATAATATCGCCCGGCAATAAGGTCATGAACTGACTGATGTAAGAAATTAAAAACGGGATTTTAAAAATTAAATTAGAAGTATTTCCATCCTGCATCATCTTTCCATTAACAGATAACCATAAACGAAGATTATCTATATCTTTTACCTCATCTTTTGTTACGATGAACGGGCCAAGCGGCGCAAACGTATCGCAGCCTTTTCCCTTATCCCATGTACCGCATTTTTCTAACTGAAAAGCACGTTCGCTTACATCGTTATGCAAACAATATCCGGCAATATATTCGTGTGCATCATCAACATCAACATAACTTGCTTTTTTGCCGATAATAACTGCCAGCTCTACTTCCCAATCTGTTTTTACAGAATTTTTAGGAACAATAATATCATCATCGGGGCCAACAATTGCAGTAGTTGATTTTAAAAATATAACCGGTTCGGCCGGAGGTGTTGCGCCGGTTTCTTTAGCATGATCGGCATAATTTAATCCAATGCAAACAATCTTCGACGGCTTTGCGACAGGGCAGCCTAAACGAACATCTTTATCGATTTTTTTTATGAAAGGATTATTTTGTTTGATGGCAGTTGCTAAACTTTCAAGCCCGTTATTGGCAAAAAATTGTTCATCAAAATCTTTAAATAAAAAAGAAACGTCGTAATATCCTTCATTGATGATTATGCCCGGTTTTTCCTGATGTAACGCACCGTATCTTATTAATTTCATGTAACTGATTTTTTGAATGATTAATTATTGAGTGTAATAAAACCGCCGTCGATGGGGTAATCGGTGCCTGTAATAAATGATGCTTCATCGGAAGAAAGATATACAATCAATGAAGCAATTTCATCGGGCTTTGCCATCCTTCCGATAGGTTGCGATTTAGATAATTTCTCGAACATTTCGGCTTCCTTACCGGGATAATTTTTAGATAAAAATCCATCCACAAAAGGAGTATGCACTCTTGCAGGCGAAATGCAGTTGCATCGTATATTATCGTTTATATAATCTTTGGCAACACTTAATGTCATTGCATAAACGGCGCCTTTGCTCACCGAATAAGCAAAGCGGTCGTTTAATCCAACATGTGCAGCAATCGAACATACATTGATGATAACACCGCCGCCGTTTATTTTTAATAAAGGAACAGATTCGTGCAAACAATTGTACACGCCTTTTACATTAACATTTATTACCCTGTCGAAATCCTGGGCCGAAGTATTATCGGCTTTACCAATATGCGAAACACCTGCACTGTTAACCAAAATATCGTGTTTGCCGATCTGCTCAAAAATTTCTTTTACCTGTTGCTGATTGCTTACATC
>DATAMD010000315.1:0-6799 GCA_036260755.1 Chitinophagaceae bacterium
ATGATTGTTTCGATGGCAGCAGTTGGTATAAGTTTAGGATTTTTTTACGACTGGAAAAGTGCATGGTGTTCGGGTTTATGTCCTGTGCATCCTGTAGAAAAATTATATGGCGGCAATGTTTTACTATCGTTGCCCAATGCCAATTGCGATCAATGTGTGAACTGCGTGATCCCTTGCCCCGACTCAACTCCAAACGTTCATCCAAAAATTTCTGCAAAAACATTTTATCATAAAATAACCGGCTTATTAATTATTGGCGGCTTGCCCGGTTTTATTTGGGGATGGTACCATGTACCCGATGCACATATAATAACATCGCTCAGTAGTTTTTTAAGTGTGTACATCATTCCGTTAATTGGTTTGGCAGTTACGCTTATTGTTTATTTAATTTTATCGAACATCATTGCTGCAAAACATGAACGCAAATTAATCAGCATTTTTGCTGCATCGGGTGTTTCGTGTTATTACTGGTACCGGCTTCCTGCATTACTTGGCTTTGGCAAATTTGCCGATGATGGATTATTAATCAGTCTCAAAAACATTTTACCGGCTTGGTTTATTTTTGTTATGATTATTTGTACAACGATTTTCTTTTTTTACTGGCTGGTTTTCCGCAACAGGAATAACAGAAGCTGGATTATACGGCCGCAATTTGTTAGTAAAGAAGAAAAAATGAAAGCCAATCTTTCGGTATAATAATTATCATACTTTGTTTGTTCAAAAAATCAATTATCTTTTCGGCTTGGAAAAGTTGTTAGATAATTGATTTTTTTGTTTAACGATGTTTCCCTGTTTGTGAACCTATTTAATAAAGCGATTGCCATGCAAAACTGGAGAATTAAACTTTCCTTGTTTTTAAACTATTTTGTTTTTGCCATATTATTAAACAGTGTGGGCACTGTTATTTTACAAGTACAAAATAATTTTGGCGTAAATGCAGGCAGGGCGGCCATTTTAGAGCCATGCAAAGATTTAAGCATTGCTATTGTTTCGTTTTTAATTTCATCTTATATCGCAAGGATCGGTTACAAAAGAGCCATGCTGATTGCATTGGCATTTGTAAGTGCGGCAAGTTTTATCATGCCGTTTACAACAAGTTTTGTTTCATCAATGTTATTGTTTGCGGCTGTAGGTTCAAGCTTTGCATTAATTAAAATGTCGGTGTACAGCACCATCGGTTTAATTACAAAAGATGAAAAAGGACATATCAGTTTGATGAATTTTATAGAATCATTTTTTATGATAGGTGTTCTCACAGGATATTTTATTTTCGGTTCGTTTGTCGATAATTATAATCCTCAATCAACCCAATGGCTGAAAGTGTATTATTTATTGGGCGGCATTTCGGTATTGGCATTTTTATTATTATGGAGTGCCCCGTTAGATGAATCTTCTGCCAAAAAAACTTTGGATAAATCGCTGCTGCACGATCTTACAAACATGCTTGAATTATTAATTTCTCCCATTGTGCTTATCTTTATTTTCTGTGCATTTTTTTATGTTTTGATAGAACAAAGCATCATGAGCTGGTTACCCACTTTTAATAATAAAGTATTGTTGCTGCCTGCTGCTTTAAGTATTCAGATGTCGAGTATTCTGGCCGGATCAACTGCTGCCGGGCGTTTTTTAGCCGGATTGGTTTTAAAAAAATTAAATTGGTTTGTTGTTTTGATTTGTTGCCTGATATTGGCTGCTGCATTGGTTTTGGTGGCCATTCCACTGGCACAAAAAGCAACAGGCCATGTCATTACCGGTTGGAGTAATGCTCCCATTGCTGCATTTATTTTTCCATTGATCGGTTTATTAATTGCACCCATTTATCCGGCAATTAATTCGGTTATCTTAAGCACATTGCCTGTACAAAAACACGGAGCCATGTCGGGGCTGATCATTATTTTTCGGCATTGGGCGGCACCACAGGATCGATGATTACCGGAAATATTTTTCAGCATTATAACGGGCAAACTGCATTTTATTTTTCATTGATACCAATGGCGATACTTGTAATTTGCCTGACCATTTTTAAACGCCTGCAACCTAATTTAAAATCTTCCGAATAAATAAGTTCATTTTTCTATGATGTCAACAATGTTTTTTATTGAAAGTTTAAATGAACTGTTTATTGATGTACAGTCAAAAGAAATTTTTCATGATTCGAAATATTTTGTGGATTGCATCCCGAAATTTTCTGTGGATGAAATTTTGAAAAAGTATGCGTTAGAAAAAAACACAGAAAATTTTGATCTGAAATTATTTATTGCCGAAAATTTTTTGTCCCCTGCCGAAATTGATTCACACTATACTTCTTCGGGTAACACCATTCAGCAACATATCGAACAATTGTGGACAGTGCTGAAACGCAATCCCGACGCGGAATCCGGCACATTAATACCGCTGCCAAATTCTTATATCGTTCCCGGCGGAAGGTTTCGCGAAGTATATTATTGGGACACTTATTTTACCATGCTGGGCTTGCAAATTTCAAAGCAAATCGATTTGATTGAACACATGGTAGAAAATTTTTCGCACCTGATTCATGAAATAGGATTCATTCCAAACGGCAACAGAACGTATTATCTCGGCCGATCGCAGCCGCCATTTTTTTCATTGATGGTAAAATTGCTGAGCGAAGAAAAAAGTAAAAATATTTTATTGAAATATACCGATGCCTTAGAAAAAGAATACCGGTTTTGGATGGATGGAGAAGATAAGCTTTCGCAAACAAACAATAATTTCAGAAGAGTTGTTTTATTGCCCGACGGTTCGGTATTAAACAGGTATTGGGATGATTATGATACGCCAAGGCCCGAAGCTTACGCCGAGGATGTACAGATTGCAAAGCTGGCAAACACTGATGCAGCAAAGGTTTACAGAGATATTCGTGCGGCCGCCGAATCGGGTTGGGATTTCAGCAGCCGTTGGTTTAAAGAACCAGGAAAAATGCAAACCATTCAAACAACAGAACTGATTCCTGTTGATCTGAATTGCTTGATGCTTCATCTCGAAGAAACTTTATTGCAGATTTTTGAATTGAAAAATGAAAAAATAAAAATCAATTCATTCAAACAAAAAATACAGCAAAGAAAAAAATCTATTCAAACATTTTGCTGGAATAAAGCCGTGGGATTTTATTTCGATTATCATTTTTTAGAAAATAAACAAACGCTGCATTATAATCTGGCCGCGGCTTATCCTTTATTTTTTTCTGTATCAACGCAGGAACAATCGAATAAGGTTGCTGCCATTATTGAAGAAAAATTTTTGCAAAGCGGCGGCGTTGTTACAACCATTCAAACCACAGGCCAGCAATGGGATGCGCCTAACGGCTGGGCTCCGTTGCAATGGATAACTTACAAAGGTTTAACGAACTTCAATCACCATTCATTGGCAAAAAAAATAAAACAAAACTGGATGAGTGCAAACGAAAAAGTTTATGTAGCAACCGGCAAAATGATGGAGAAATACAATGTGATGGATACAAGCACTAAAGCCGGCGATGGTGAATATCCAAATCAGGATGGTTTTGGCTGGACCAATGCTGTTTATTTAAAATTGATGAATGAATGATAACTTTATAATTGAACCTAATGCTTGCGATGCCATTTTCTATTACACAAACCGCTAACGAAGAAACGCTGAAAGCCTGTGCTGCATTGATGTGCAGCACAGACCCATGGATAACATTACAAAGAAATTTTTCGGATTGTTTAGCATCAACACAAGGAAGTTTTAAAGAAATTTATATTGCCGCCGAAGAAAATAAATTGCTTGGCTTTATTATTCTGCAAATGGCCGGAACATTTAAAGGTTATATTCAATCCATTTGTGTTGCCCCCGAAGCAAGAAGCAAAGGCGTTGGCACAGCATTAATAAAATTTGCCGAAGAAAGGATATTTAAAATATCTCCGAATGTTTTTATGTGCGTTTCATCATTTAACCTGCAGGCAGCAAAATTATATGAACAGTTGGGGTATGAAAAAATTGGCGAATTAAAAGATTTTATTATCGAAGGATATGATGAAATTTTATTAAGAAAAACCATCGGCACTTTATCAGCATTTAAAAGCAAAGAATAATGCAACAGAACAGTACTTTAAAAAAGTTATCCGAAATTTTAAACCTCAGCATCTCAACCGTATCGAGGGCATTAAAAGATCATCCCGATATTTCTGCTAAAACAAAAACAAAAGTAAAAGAACTTGCAGAAGCATTAGATTATGAGCCTAATTCGTATGCCATTCAATTGCGTACCAACAAAAGCAAAGTGATCGGTATTTTACTGCCATCGGTTACAAATTTTTTTTACGATTCGGTTATTGCAGCCATCGAAACAAAAGCAAGGGATTTTGGCTATTCGGTAATAATGATGCAATCGGGTGACGATTTGGCGACAGAAATGGCTAATCTTAAATTGTTGAAACAAAGCCGCATCTCAGGATTATTTGCTTCATTAACCATCGACACAAAAAGCATTGAACCATTTTTAAAATTAAATGATCTTGATATACCTGTAATTTTCTTAGATCGTGTACCTGATTACGAATCTTGCAATAAAATTCGTTTTGCCGACCGGGAAGCTTCGCGTATTGCAGCAGAGACTTTAATTCTAAAACAAAAAAAACATGTGCTGGCATTATTCGGTCATCCAAATTTAAGCATCACACAAAAAAGAAAAGAAAGTTTTACAGAAACCTATCAAACAAAATCACCGCAAACAAAATTAGATATTTTTTTCCCCGAACATTTAGCGCCATCAAGGATTGCAACATTAGAAGCATTTAAGAAAAAAAATAAACCCGATGCAATTTTTTGTATGGGCGATACCATTTTAATTGGTGTGATGGAAGCCATTCATCAGTTAAATATTAAAGTGCCTGAAGAAGTTGCCATCATCGGTATCAGCAACGGTTTTATTCCAAACATGTATAACCCGAAAATAACTTATGTTGAAACCAGCGGCTATAAATTAGGATTGCAATCTTTCGACAGAATGCTTGCCTGTTTGTTAGATAAAACCGATGTGAAAGAAGTGTTGGTTGAGCCGCGGCTTGTTGAAGGAAAATCTTTGTAAAAGTTAAAAATGATTACACGGATTTTTACGAATTAAATAAAATATTTGTATTGGTGCTATAAAAATTATTTTGAAAATAATTCTGCATATAAATTTGGATAATCCGAGATCAATCCATCAACACCCATTTGTTTTAATTCCTGCATTCTTTTTAAATTATCAACGGTCCACGGAATTAATTTTATTCCCAACTCTCTGCATTGTTTTACCAATAAAGTTGTTACCAATGTTTCGTCGGGCGAGTAAATGGTTGGAATAAATCCTAAATCTTTTAACCGTTCGGCAAAAGATTTATCGGATGGTGGTTCAAATAAATAAGCTGTTTTAATTTTCGGATAATATTGATGCAAATATTGCAATGTTCGGATATCGAATGATTGAATGATTACACGTTCTTCTATTTTCTTTTCTTTAATTATTGCCATAATTAATTCTACAAACTCATCGGGATTTGGATGATAAATCCCATCAGTGGCAGGCGTAGATTTTGTTTCGATATTGTATTGAACAGGATGCAACGAAAACCTTGCTGTATAAGCTTCTGCGCTATCAATCACATCGGATAATTTTGGTTTATGGACAGCCATTTTTTGCTGATCGGGAAAACGCGGATGCTGTTTTAATCCAACATCAAAAGTTTGTGTTTCGGCATAATTCATTTTAAAAATATTCAGCGATCTTTCATCTTTTTCGTTTACAAAACTGCCATCGGGTTTTGTTGTTATCTCGTGATTAAAAAATGGTTCGTGGCTAATGATGACCTGTTTATCTTTTGTAATTACTGCATCCATTTCTAAAGTGGTAACATGCAGGTCGATTGCTTTTTTAAATGCAGGAATAGTATTCTCGGGCATTAAACCACGGCAACCGCGATGGCCTTCGAAATCGAAATCTCCAACACCCGATGCCGAGTGATTAAGTTTTCTATTATTCATACAACCAAATATCAGCAAAACAGTTATTGATAAAAATATTTTTTTCATTTTCTGAAGATCAATTCTTTTATTTTAATCCTGAACTTATACTTGATGAAGGTAAACAAAGAAATAAATTGGCAGGTTATGTTTATGTTATGAGGATAGCACACCGATAACGCAGATGAGACAGATTTTCGTTGATTTATTTTGTTACCGGCTTTTGCACTTTGGGCATCGCCTGTTGTGTCACTCACTTTGGGGTTCTGTTTTCATGGCAACAATTTTTTATAATTATGTGCAAACGTTACACCCGAGTATCATCGCCCCAAAAAATGAAATACAAAGTGCTTGATAATTAATTTGTATGTATATTTAGTGTGGTGTATATTCATGTGTTGTGTGATACACTATCGGACACCCTACACCATTAAACTAACTGAATGAAAGTTTTACTAGACACAAACATTATAATTCATAGAGAAGCTTCCAAAGTTATAAACCAAGACATTGGTATTTTATTCAATTGGCTTGACAAACTAAAATATTCAAAATATATACATCCTGCGACAGTTGAAGAATTAAACAGAAACCAAGATGCACAGACTGTGGCAACAATGACAATCAAAATTGGCAGTTATAATTTAATCCGAAATCTTGCCCCAACAAGTGAAATCATAGAAAGAGTAAGCAGGCAAATTGATACTGCACCTAATGATGCTAACGACACTAAAATTTTAAATGAAGTGTTTTGTGACAGAGTCGACATTTTAATTTCAGAAGATAAAAAAATACATATAAAAGCACAATTGTT
>DATAMD010000316.1:0-1869 GCA_036260755.1 Chitinophagaceae bacterium
CTGATTGGCGATGCACCTGTACCTCCATCAAATCCTGCAATCAACACAACATCGGCTTTTGCTTTTGCAACACCTGCTGCAATGGTTCCAACACCTGCTTTGGAAACTAATTTAACGCTGATGCGTGCATTGCGGTTTGCATTTTTTAAATCAAAAATTAATTGTGCCAGATCTTCAATAGAATAAATATCGTGATGCGGTGGCGGAGAAATTAATCCAACACCTGGTGTGGCATGGCGAACTCTTCCAATCCAATCATCAACTTTATGTCCGGGTAATTGTCCGCCTTCACCCGGCTTTGCACCTTGTGCCATTTTAATTTGTAATTCGTCAGCTTCGGTTAAGTACAAACTTGTTACACCAAAACGTGCCGAGGCTACTTGTTTAATTGCACTGCGCATCGAATCGCCATTGGGTAATTTTTCGTAACGCAATTCATCTTCACCACCTTCGCCGGTATTACTTTTTGCTCCAAGTTTATTCATGGCAATTGCCAATGTACTGTGTGCTTCGTGAGAGATAGAACCAAAGCTCATAGCACCTGTTGCAAAACGTTTATAAATATTTTCGGCAGGCTCTACTTCATCAATAGAAATAGAAGAACGGTTACGTTTAAATTCCAATAAACTTCTTAATGTGCAGGCTTTTTCACTTTGGTCGTTAACAAGCTTCGAATATTTTTTGAAAGTATTATAATCATTTGTGCTTGTTGAATGCTGCAACAAATGAATTGTTTGCGGATTGAATAAATGAAACTCGCCTTTTCTTTTCCATTGATACACGCCGCCAACAGGTAAACGCTGTGTTAACGATTCGGTTTTACTAAATGCAAAGAAATGTTTTGCCAATGCTTCATTTGCTATTTCGTCTAATCCCATTCCTTCAATACGCGAAGTTGCACCGGTAAAATATTTATCAACTACTTTTTTATTTAATCCAAGAATTTCAAAAATCTGTGCGCCCTGATAAGATTGCAAAGTTGAAATTCCCATTTTAGAAAACACTTTTAACAATCCGTCGCACACAGCTTTTACATAATTTTTCTTCAGTTGTTCAACATCCAGATCTGTTTGCAATTTTCCATCGATCTGCAAATTGCGGATAGTTGATAAAGCGAGATAAGGATTAATGGCGGTGGCGCCAAAACCAATTAAACAGGCAAAATGATGTACTTCCCAAACATCGCCTGCTTCAACAATAATTCCAACCTGGCCACGGTAACCTTTTCGTATCAAATGATGATGAACAGCAGCAGTTGCCAATAACGACGGGATAGGAGCATGGTCGCTATCAATTGCCCTGTCAGATAAAATCAATACTTCAAAACCATCATCAACTGCATCAACTGCATAACGGCATAAACGATCTAAACCTTTCTGCAATGATCCCTGTTTTCCATCGGCACGAAAATAAGTTTGTAAAGTTTTTGCCTGAAATATTCCCGTATCAATACTTCTTATTTTTTCTAATTCATGATTGCCAAGTACCGGATGTTTTAATGCAACACTGTGACAATCCAATGGATCTTCTACTAATAAATTTCCATTATTACCTGCAAAAGTTGCCAAGCTCATTACCAATCTTTCGCGAATCGGATCGATGGGCGGGTTAGTTACCTGCGCAAATAATTGTTTGAAATAATAACTGAGGTGTTGCGGCTGATCGCTCAATATTGCCAATGGTGTATCGGTTCCCATAGAACCAATTGGTTCTTTACCATCCAATGCCATTGCTGCTATAATTGTTTCAAGATCTTCGGTTGAATAACCAAATGCTTTTTGATATTTGAAAACCTGATCGTGATGCAAATGCGAAAATGTAACTCTTGGCTCGGGTAATTCTTCTAAACGGATTTTATATTTATTCAAC
>DATAMD010000317.1:0-2409 GCA_036260755.1 Chitinophagaceae bacterium
ATCTGCCTTTCAGGCATCTTCTCCTAAAGGAGAAGAGAAATGGATGCAATAATTTGTTTTGCTATGAAATACTAAAGCCGGTAACATAAAAAAGAGTCAGGAAAAAAAATTCCTGACTCTTTTTATTTTTTAAAAAATAAATTTTATGCGTTACGGTTAATGCAAGTCAAATCATCGAATGCAACTTCCAAACGTTTAATAAAACTTTCTTCGCCTTTGCGCAACCAAACACGCGGATCGTAATATTTTTTATTTGGTTTATCGGCACCTTCGGGATTACCTAATTGTCCTTGTAAATAACCTTCATTCTTTACATAGAATTGTTGAATGCCTTCCCAGAATGCCCATTGCATATCGGTATCGATATTCATTTTAATGGCACCATAACCAATGGCTTCACGGATTTGGCTCTGCGGAGAACCGCTGCCACCATGGAATACAAAGTAAACAGGTTTTGGTTTGGTGTGTAATTCTTTTTCGATAAACACCTGACTGTTGTGCAATATCTCAGGTTTTAATTCAACATTACCGGGTTTGTAAACACCATGCACATTACCAAATGCAGCAGCAATGGTAAACAGGTTTCCAACTTTACCCAATTCGGTATAAGAGTAAGCAACATGTTGCGGTTGTGTATATAATTTATCGTTTTCAACACCGCTGTTATCAACACCATCTTCTTCGCCGCCGGTAACTCCCAATTCAATTTCGATGCTCATTCCCAATGGAGCCATTCGTTTAAAAAATTCAACTGATGTATGAATATTTTCTTCAATTGGTTCTTCAGAAAGATCCAACATGTGCGAACTGAATAAGGGCTGACCTTTTTCTTTATAAAATTGTTCGCCTGCATCAATTAGTCCGCTAACCCATGGCAACCATTTTTTTGCAGCATGATCGGTATGCAATACAACCGGCACGCCATAAGCTTTTGCAACGTTGTGAATATGCAATGCACCGGAGATACCGCCTAAAATATTTCCCTGTAAATTATCGTTCGGCATTCCTTTGCCGGCAATGAATTGTGCGCCACCGTTAGAAAACTGAATGATAACAGGTGAATTAACTTTTGCTGCTGTTTCTAACACCGCATTGATAGTATTTGTTCCAATAGTATTAACTGCAGGAATTGCAAACTGATTGTCTTTTGCATCGTTGTACAATGCTTCTAATTCTTTTCCAAACAATACCCCGGCTCTGTATTTTGCCATGATAAAAAATTGTTTTTAGTTATTAAATAATTTCTTTTTTTTAAATCTGCTGCAAGATATGAATTGTTGCCACAAACGCTTGTTAGCATTGCCGCGAAATTATTACAGCTATTTTTAAGAAAGGATGCTATTTGTCATTTGTCAGAAATACTTTTCGCCACTGGTCTTACACCTTTTACCTTACTTCGCCAAACTTTGTATCACGTCGTATTTGGTAACGATATGATATGCTCCTGTTTCATCTTTTGCCAGCACTGCACCATTTTCTTTGGTAATTAAACTACCCAATCTTTCAACAGGTGTTTCAAAATCAACAACGGGATAAGCATGCTCCAGCACACTTTCAACAGTTGCATTTTTTATTTCGGGATTACTGAAAACTTTTTGGAACAAACCATTTTCACTCAACGAACCAATGAAATTATTTTCATGCTGCACAGGTATCTGTTCAATATCATATTTCTTCATTAACGCAACAGCTTCTGCAACAGTTTGTGTTGGTTTTACCGTTACTAATTTCTTTCCGTTTCTTCCGCTAACAATATCCTTGAATGTTTTTACATCCAGGAAACCGCGTTCCATCATCCATTGATCGTTATAAATTTTTGCAACATAGCGGCTGCCATGATCGTGAAAAACACAAACCACCACATCATCTTTTTTTAATTTGTTTTTAAGTTGCATCAATCCCTGCAAACAACTGCCGGCGCTGTATCCGCAAAACAATCCTTCTTCTTTGGCAATACGCCTTGCCATGATGGCGCCATCCTTATCGGTAACCTGTTCAAAATAATCAATCACACTCATATCATAATTCTGCGGAACAAAATCTTCACCAAAACCTTCGCTGATATAAGGATGCACTTCATTCATATCCACCTCGCCTGTTCTGAAATATTTAGTGAGCAAACTTCCATACACATCAATGGCCCACACCTGAATATTTGGATTTTTTTCTTTTAAATATTGTGCTGTTCCGGTAACCGTTCCGCCTGTTCCGGCTGTACAAACAAAGTGTGTTATTTTGCCATCTGTTTGATTCCATATTTCAGGGCCGGTACTTTCGTAATGCGCCAAACGGTTGGCCAGATTATCGTACTGGTTCATGTGATAACTGTTAGGCACTTCCTGCGCCAAACGTTTTGCAACGCTGTAATAACTCATCGGATCTTCGGGTAAAACATTGGTGGGACAAACA
>DATAMD010000319.1:0-6180 GCA_036260755.1 Chitinophagaceae bacterium
TGTTTGGTTGTAATAAGTTTTTGACCGAATTAATGCAATAATTCAGGAATGCCTCGTTATTAAAATTCATGTTATACAACTGTTGTATCAATGTTGCCTGGCTGGTGGTAAGGGCTATTTCGGCATACAATTGTTTTATATAATCAATGCGGTGATAAGTGCAGCTATCTTTATCATGCAGGCATCTTTCAAAAACAGCCAGTACAATTTGTTGCAGGGCTTCGTCAATATTATTTTGCTTCCATAATTTCCTGAGTGCTGCAATATATTTTTTGATTAATGGTTCTGTATTGTACCTGCAATAATCAGTTACCACAGCCTCTTCCGAAAAATACGCTTTAAAATCGTGCTGCATCAACTGCAATAATTCTTCAATAAAAGCCGTACAGCTTATATATGTTTGTTGCAAAGTGTTGTTATTATTGCAGCTGCGGTATCCGTAAATGATATTCGAAAAACGGATCAGGTCGTGCTGGTGATGGCTGATATACAATTCCAGCGAATGTTTTTCATTACAGTTGTACGACGATTGAATAAATGTTTTACGCAATCTTTCTTTTTCTTTCCTGAAAGCGCTCGTTGCCCCGCTCATTACATCATCAATAGGTGGTATTGGCTGTAATACAGCAGGTATAAGGGTTTCGATTATCAGTTTTTCCAATATATCCAGTTCGTACTTCAATGAATACGATTTAATAGTCGAACTTTTACAGTGGGGGGCGGGGCAAGCACAATAATGCTTTGCCTGTATTCTCTGTACATAAAATATCTTATCACGGCATTTTCAGGACCTGCGTATTTTACAAACGAATAACGAATTTATTAATTGTAATTATATGATTATGTTAAAAATGATTGGTATCTGTTTATGCAGGTTATGAAAGCACAGTTTTGTTCTTTATTTTACTTTACTGTAGAAGAACACCAACAAACAGCAGGAATTAAACGGATTTATTTACTCTTTACCAATATATTACTATTTTTAGTGTAGAGTGTTACAATTTATTTGAAAACTTAATTCAATCAATTCCAATAAACGCTGTTATGAATCAATCGAAAATACAAGCTGCAGTTATACTCTTTATATGCTTCAGTTTTTTATGTTTCAGTTGCCAGGTATCCAGGGTGAATAAAGTATTCAGCATGGAATATTCACATTCCCAAGCCAGTCAGCGATTACCCAAAAATGACTATATCAATATCCGGTCTGATGGATTCATTAATACGTACCAGGCATATATTACAGAAACCCCTAATGGCAAAAAAGAATCCATGCTTTTTTATGTAAAACAGAAGAGAGCGGGCATTTATATGCTGAACCCGAAAATACCGGTAATGTCATTTACCAATGCCATATCTAATTATGCTGCGAAATCAATAAAACAAAAGCTCAATGGCAGAAAACTGGAACTCACCATCGATTCTATCCCTAATATCTTTATCATTATCGATAAAAACGCAGGCATAGCTTCGCTGATCGATAATGAAGTGGCAATAATACAATCATGCCCCTGTAATAAATATATGGCTATCTCTTACCGTTTGCTGAACGATACAGGGGCAGTAAAGAAAGGAAATATCCTTACCCCCGTCACACCTATCCGTGTTTCCATAAAAAGTTTCCAATCCATCGAAAAGGCTATGCTTGAATACTCCGACCTGTATCAGGCAGGTATCGGTACCATGTCAAAACATTTCATCGATAAATTATTAACTGAATTATAATACTGTTTTATGACCCAAAAGCTATTCTGCCTATTTGTGGCGCTTCTCTCTTTGTTAATGCTGCAGGCACAAAAGGCAGATGATATAATCAACAGATACATCACTGCCGTAGGTGGTGAAGAGAATTGTAAAAAGATTATGACCATCAATTCAGAAGGCTATTATTTGAAAAAACATGAGAAAATGCCGTTTCGTGTACAGGGTGTCCATGAAAAATTTGAGCGGATAGAAGTAACTGTTAAGGGAAAACAGGTAGTAAAAATTATTACCACTGCGGGATCGTGGACCAAAAGCCCTTTAACAGCCGACACCCTGCATGCAGATACGGACAAAGAATATAGAAACAATGCAGATGATCTGGACTTACAGGGCGAATTCATCGACTATAAAAGTAAAGGCTCATCGATACAATATCTTGGCCTGTATGAAGAAAAGAAGAATAGGTATTACATGATCCGGTTAACAACACCCCACCATAATAAAAAAATATATTATTTTGATGAGAAAACAAATCTCATATATAAAGTAGAAACAGTAACGACCGTTAACGGTATTATGGCTAATGCAGTTACAAAGTACCTGGAGTATCAAATAATCAATGGCGTAAAATTACCCTGCAAATTTCAATACACTTGCGACCAGGGCTGTTATACCATTATTGTAATGGACAAACAGGAGATCAATTCACCTATTGATGAATCGATATTTAAAATAAAATAGACTTTAACCTGTTGGCGGAATTAAATTTAGAATAGAAGCAATAAAAGATGTTGTGAAGTTGTCTAAGAAAGTGACCAAACCAACTAAAACAACATGCACAACATCAGAACGAATTTCGATAAAATATTGAAGTGGTAAAAGAGATTTTGCGAGATGCTTATCGAAGCATTGATTTCCGATAAAGAACGCCGCCCCTGCCGTGTGTTTTCACCGGCAGGATTCAGTTGTATGCTGCTTTTAAAAAACACGTTCGTTATCTTTAATTCATGCAATTCACTCAGTACTATGCACAGTTTTTTACAGCCACTATCTTGGAGTGGAAACCATTACTGAAAGACGATAAACACAAAGATATTATTATAGAAAGTCTTCGTTTTTTAGTTAAAGAAAAACGTGTTGTAGTGTATGCCTTTGTAATAATGAGCAATCATATTCACCTTATATGGCAAATACAGGCAGCCCATACAAAAGAAAATGTACAAAGAGATTTTTTAAAGTTTACAGGACAAATGATAAAATACGATCTGCAAAAAAATAATAGTGCTTTATTGGATTTATTTTTGGTAAAGGCGAAAGACAGGCAATACCAATTTTGGGAACGCAATGCACTAAGTATTGATTTATTTAGTGAAGCAGTATTAATGCAAAAAATAAAATATATCCATCAAAATCCGGTGAAAACGGGATTGTGTAATATAGCAGAAAACTATAAATATTCATCTGCTAAATTTTATGAAACGGGGAAAGATGATTTTAGTTTTATAGAGCATGTGCAGGGATAATTAAAATTACGTTACCTAAATCCTGTTGGTGAAAACACGCAACAGGGGCAATGTTTGGGAAGACCAACAAACCACAAAATATCTTATCACGGCATTTTCAGAACCTGCGTATTTTACAAACAAATAACGAATTTATTAATTGTAATTATATGATTATGTTAAAAATGATTGGTATCTGTTTAAGCTGACGCCGAAATAACAAGCACCTTATTACTTTGCGGCGTGGGGTTTGTGATATTGTATTTAAAATAGCTTTGGCTATTTTGCCAACATCGGTTTTATAAAATTTACCATCGTCTGATTGCAGTTTCAGTTGTCCCAAAGATTGGTACAACTCACTTCCTTCATTTTTAAGTTTAGTTTTTAAAGCACTCCAATATTTACGAGGACGGGGACTTTCGGTTAATATTTCAACAATATCCACAATACTGAAAGACCAAACTTCTTTATCGCTATCGTAATGGCTGCGAACTTTTTTATTTTCAAATATTTTAACGGTGCTCATTTTTTACAATTTATATTTTTTCATTCTTCTTCGGAAACAGTTTCATTAATAATTGTTGCTTGATTAAAGGCGGATTGAGAAATAAAGCAAACAAACTATCATAAATATTCATCACGTCAACTTTGTTTGTATTCTGTGTTTTGTTGTTCGGGCATATTAACTGTATGGTAAATACTTACCCGTTAGCAGCGTTAAACATGCTTTAGCTAATTAATTCCGCCAACGGGTTTGGTTTAATATTTTTGTATCTGCTTATTTGTGTTCTGTTAGTTTCAAAAATAATTTATATTTACTTTTGTTGAGGTACTTATTATCTTCGTTAGCAAAATAACCTTGCAACAGCAACCAAACATATCTAACGAAACATTACTAAGCCGTATTGCTACCGGCGATGAGTTTGCTTTTAATATGCTGTTCGAACGCTATAGGAACAAACTGTATAGCTATTTGGTAAAGGTTACCAAATCGAAAGAAATAGCCGAAGAAGCTGTACTGGACGTGTTTTTAAAAATTTGGAATGCACGATGGACTTTGGAAAAAATAAAGAATTTTGATGCGTTTATTTTTAGAGTAGCTTATAATAAAGCCATTGATTATCTGAGGCAAGTTGCAGCCAATCCCTCTTTACAAAATGAAGTTTGGATAGAATTGGAAAACTTAGCTGCTGCCGAAACTGCCGACCATAAAATATTAAAAACCGAAATTGAAAACGTTATTAATCATGCAATGAATAATTTATCCGGCCAACGGCGGGAAGCCTTTCGCCTGAGCAGGGAAGAATTATTAAACTACGACGAAATTGCTCAACGTATGCACATTTCGCGTAATACCGTTCGCAATCATATTACGGCTGCACTTAGTTTTATTCGCCAACATTTGGAACAAGAACAAAATACCGAAACTGCCACGATTATTGTTTTAGTAATGTTGTTTCGTTAAAATAATTTTTTACAGACATTAGTACTATCTTTTTTTTTGTTCGTCATCTATACATGGAACGATTGCAATTTCTTTTTCAGAAATATCTTGATAATGCTATTTCAGAGAGTGAATATGCCGAAATGTGGCAGTTACTTTCTGTAGAAAATAACACAGAAAACCTATCGCCGCTACTACGGCAGTTGTGGGAAGAAAAGGCATCGTACGAAATTTTGCAAACTCGATGGAACAGACAATTCAATGCTTTTAAACTTTCTCAGCAATTTTCAAAACAACATAAAATTCGCCGTATTTATAACCGTGTTGCCGTAGCTGCAAGTATAGCTATACTTAGTGTGGGGAGTTACTTTTTTATTTCTAATCATCAATCTTCAAATAAAAAAAATACGACATCAGTCATTGTTTTGCATGATGTAAAAGCACCAACCACTGATAAAGCTACGCTTACGCTTTCTAACGGTAAGATTATTATTTTAGATAGTGTCAATACCGGTTCGCTGGCACAGGAAGGTGCTGCCAATGCCAACAAAATTAACGACAGCAAATTATTATTTATTGGCAATCCAGCTACTGCAAAGGTTGAATATCAAACCTTGCAAATTCCACGAGGCAGCAAGCCTATACAACTGCAATTGGCGGATGGATCACAGGTGTGGCTCAATTCTGCATCAAGTATAACTTTTCCTAATATTTTTATAGGCAATCAACGCAATGTAACCATTACGGGCGAAGCCTATTTTGAAGTAGCGCACAATACAGCCCAGCCTTTTATTGTAAAAGTGAATGAGATGAAAGTAGAAGTATTGGGTACTCACTTTAATATTAACAGTTACAGCGATGAAGATGAGATAAAAACAACTTTATTAGAGGGCAGAATAAAAATTAATACCTCTGCAGATACTAAAATTTTGAATCCGGAACAACAGGCTCAACTAAATAAAGCAGGTAGTTTAAAAGTTATTCATCATGTAAATATCAACGAAGTTATTGCCTGGAAAGAAGGCGATTTTATATTCGAAAACTCTAATATCTATGAAATAATGAAACAACTACAACGCTGGTACGATGTTGATGTTGAATTCAATAACCAAAATATTCATCAACATTTTACAGGTATTATTTCACGCAATGTATCCCTAATGAAAGTTTTAAAAATGCTTGAAAAATCAAGTAGTATTCAATTTTCCATCAACAATAAAAAAGTTATTATTCAATAAACTTTAAACCCAACAAACATGACTTAAACAAAAAACTACAACCAAAACGTTCGACACAACTAATAAAAAACCGGAAGCGATGCAACGCCTCCGGCCGAGTGGTTCGAGTAAAAAAATTAAAACAACTGTAAACTGTTTATTCGTTTATCAAACCGGCCTGTTGGTTAAACAGGCAAGTAAAATTATGTATTTTAATGACTACGATTGCAAAAAAACACTTCGAAGGAGTGTTAAAATAATCTTGTATATGAAATTAACAACGCTGCTGATACTAGCGTTTTGTATGCAGGTA
>DATAMD010000321.1:0-2024 GCA_036260755.1 Chitinophagaceae bacterium
AATGGTTATTTAATTTGCGGTCCGATCAAATTCAAGTTATCATTCATCCGCAAAGCATTATTCACAGCATGGTTCAGTTTGAAGACGGAAGCATAAAAGCACAAATGGGTTTGCCCGATATGAAATTGCCTATTCAGTATGCCATGGCATTTCCGCAACGCATTGCAAATAATTTTCCGCGGTACGATTTTAAAAAACCAAACACACTTAGTTTCGAAGAACCCGATTTAAAAACGTTTCGAAATTTAGCATTGGCAACCGAAGCATTAAACCGCGGAGGCAATATGCCCTGTATTTTAAATGCTGCTAACGAAATTGCTGTGTATGCTTTTTTAAAAAACAGGATTGGTTTTTTAGATATGACTGAAATGGTAGAACGAACACTGCAAAAAATTTCATTCATAGAAAAGCCAACACTGGAAGAGTATTTTGAAAGTGATGGTGAGGCACGTAATTTTGCGGCTTCGCTGGTTGAAATGTGAGTTGGAAGTTTCAAGGAACAAGATACAAGTTACAAGTTTCAAGAAGCAAGGAACAAGTTGAATAAAGAATAAAGCGTTGAAGTGTGCGACGCAACGGCAGATGAGTAAAGAACAAAAGTTGGTTAACAAAAAAAATAAAATTGAATGTTATTAGTAATTGATTGGAGTGTAGCAGGCATAAAAACTTTACAGTTTATTATGTCGTTTTCAATATTGGTTGTGTTGCATGAGCTGGGGCATTTTATTCCGGCAAGATTGTTTAAATGCAGAGTAGAAAAATTCTATTTGTTTTTTAATCCATGGTTTAGTTTATGGAAGAAAAAAATAGGCGAAACCGAGTATGGGCTTGGCTGGGTGCCATTTGGCGGCTATGTAAAAATTGCCGGAATGATTGATGAAAGCATGGATAAAGAACAAATGAAACTGCCGCCCAAACCCGATGAGTTCAGGGCAAAAAAAGCATGGCAGCGTTTAATTATCATGATCGGCGGCGTAGTGGTTAATGTTATTTTGGCCATCGTAATTTTTATTGGTATCATGTGGGCATGGGGCGAAGAATATTTGCCTGCAAAGAATTTAAAATACGGAATTGTTGCCGATAGTTTAGGCAAACAGGTTGGATTAAAAGATGGCGATGTTATTTTAAAAGTGGGTGATGCTGAATTAAAAAATGTTTTTAAAACAGCAGGACAAATAATTGTTAACGAAGCAAAAACTTTAACCATTAACAGAGATGGAAATGAGATGCAGATTGCATTACCCGATAGTTTAATCAGGCAATTAAATAAATCGAAAGGCGAAGATTTTGTTGGCATAAGAGTTCCGTTTTTAATAAACAGTTTTAGTAAAGATGGCAATGCAGAAAAAGCAGGGTTAAAAAAAGGCGACAGAATAATTGCCATTAACTCAACTTCAACATTATATTTTACCGAAGTAAAAAATGCGCTTAAAAATGATGCAAACAAAAATGTTGTTGTAAAAGTTATCAGAAATAATTCAGATACAGTTACTGTTACAGTATTAATTAATAAAGATGCAAAGTTGGGTGCATTTCCCGAACCCGATTTATCGAAACTTGGATTTAAACTCGAGACAAAAAATTATAATTTCTTTGAAGCTGTTCCTGCCGGATTTAAAATGTGCTGGAACACTCTGAAACATTATATAACAGGTATTAAACAATTATTTACCGGACAGGCAAAAGCAAGTGAATCGTTGGGGAGTGTGATTAGCATTGGTGGTTTATTCCCCGGAGTGTGGGACTGGCAAGCGTTTTGGACTTTGACTGCCATTTTTTCAATTGTACTGGCATTCATGAATATTTTACCGATTCCGGCATTAGATGGCGGTCATGCTTTATTTACAATTGTTGAAATGATAACCGGCCATAAGCCAAGCGATAAATTTATGGAGTATGCACAAATGTTTGGCATGATTTTGTTTCTTGGGCTAATGACTTATGCATTGGGGTTAGATTTTTTACGTTTATTTAAATAGTTAAATAGAATTGCTGGTGTACAAGTGTGCGACGCAACGAAGATG
>DATAMD010000325.1:0-1734 GCA_036260755.1 Chitinophagaceae bacterium
CTTGCAACAAAATAATTATTGCTTTACGGATTACTCTATTTTCAAAACAACATGTTTAATATTTTTTCTGTTGTAAGTATAAACAATATGAATTAATTTATCTGATGTTTGAATTACCGCAGGATAGCTGAATTCCCCGTCTGGCAGGTCTTCCAGCGTATAAACATCTTTCCAGTTAATTCCGTTATTTGATATTGCTGCAACTAATCTATTTCTTCCGTTCACCCAATCTTTTCCCGCAGGTAAAGGATTATAAATAAGCAATTGCATTTTGTTTGAAAGCGAAACTGCATCAATTCCCGAATTAGGATTTTGCAATTTTGTTTTTGTTAAAGGTTGCCATGTATTGCCATCATCAAACGACCATGATTGAACAATATAATTTTGTTTGCTTCTGCACAATAATTGCAAACTGTCTTTGCCATATTTTAATAGCGTTGGCTGAATAACGTTGAAAGTATCGCAATCAATATTTATGTATTGCCAATGGTTTGCATTGTTATCAGATTTTTCGAGATGAATATTCCAATGTTTTAAATCTTTGCTTTCTGTACTTGAAGGATGAAGCAATGAACCATCGGCTAATTCAACAGGTTTATTTTTTATGGGGCCTAAAAAATTGCCGGGAAGTTTTACAGAACTGCTCCAGCTTTTCCCTTCATCTGTTGATGATTTCATCATTCCAAACCATTCTCTTGGCGATAATCCAACTTTATAAAACAAAAAAAGTTTTTGGTGTTTTGTTTTAACTAAAACCGGATTCCAGCAAGCATATCTTATCGAATCATTAATAATTCCGTTTGTAATTTCTGTTGGGTTTGTCCATTGCTTGTTTTGATAAGATGTAAGCCAGATGCTTGTTTGCGGGCTTGATTCGAATGGCCCGTCAAAACACGAAACCATTAATTGATGGTTCGGTAACTCAACAACGGTTGCAGCATGGCAAAATGCAAACGGCGGATTGTTGAATATTAATTCCGATTTAATTGCAACAACTTTTTGCGCAGAAGTACAAAAACCAATTAAACAAAATAAACAGGTAACAATTGTTTTCATGTTTTATAATCTTCGATAAAAATAAAACAGAAATTATTTAATCTTTGCTTTTGTAATGCAAATACACAAAACAAAAGGCATCATTCTGCGTACCGTTAAATACGGCGAAACCAGCATCATTACTACTGTTTACACAGAATTGTTTGGTGTGCAGAGCTATATTGTAAAAGGTGTACGGCAATCATCCAAAACATCGCAGGGCAAGGCAAATTTTTTTCAGCCTGCTGCAATACTCGAAATGGAAGTGTACCATAACGAATTAAAACAACTGCAGTTTATTAAAGAATATCAATGGAGTTTTTTGTACGATAAAATTTTTTTTGATGTAGTCAGGAATACGGTTGCAATGTATGTGATTGAATTGCTGCAATACAGCTTAAAACAACCGGAGGCTAATCCTGAATTATTTTATTTGATAGAAGATACGCTGAAAGAAATTGATAAAGGCAGCGACAGTTTTGTAGCCAATCTTCCTTTATATTTTACCTTGCATTTGGGAAGCGAATTGGGTTTTCAAATTCAGGGAGAGTATTCGAAACATAAGCCCGTATTGGATTTGCAGCAGGGTTATTTTACCGATGCTCTTCCGCAGCATCCGTATTTTCTGGAAAATGACGATGCAAAAATTACTTCGCAAATACTCAGCATCAAACAATATAAAGATCTGGGAAATATTTC
>DATAMD010000333.1:0-2069 GCA_036260755.1 Chitinophagaceae bacterium
AATGGTCTTGATGGTTTTATCGCCAATACCCAAGCGTTTCCATCCAACGGCATCCAGAGTATTGGGGTCAAATTCAAATAATTCAACTTTTGTTTCAGTTAAAATTAATTGTTCATCGTCTGCATTATTTATCGAATCTGTATTCAAATTTTTTTGCTGCAATTTTTTTAATTGCATTTGCAGTTCATGGTCAACAACAAATTTTGTTTTTTTTATTTCGAACAAGTACGGAAGGAAAATAAAAAAAACAATCAGCAACAATAAAATAATTACTGCTGTTCTTTCTTTACGTGAGAAAGTAAAATAATCTTTGATGATCCTTTTCATACATAACACTTTTGTTAAGTAATAAAAAGAAGTTATCCATGCAATTTTAAAGTTAATCCGTCGTGAGCCAAACGGATATGCTGGGGCAAAATTTTATTTATGTCTTCGTGCTTTCCTAACTGGTGACTGATATGCGTAAAATAAACTTCGGGTGCTTCTAATTCCACCGACAATGCAACTGCTTCATCCAAACTAAAGTGCGAAATATGATTTACTTTCCGCAATGCGTTCAACACCAAAACTTTTGAGCCTTTAATTTTTTCTTTCTCCGATTCATCAATCCGGTTTGCGTCGGTAATATAAGTAAAATCATTCATCCGAAATCCATACACCGGCATATTTAAATGCCAAACCAAAATCGGGATCACATAAATATTGCCAATAAAAAAAGGCGTTTGATCGATTATATTAAGATGGATCTGCGGGATACCGGGATAAGTTTTATCGGCAAAAACATAGTGATACTCGCGTTTTAAAGATTCGATGGTTAAGGTATTTGCAAATACTTCCATTGGTTTATGCTGCAAATAATTATATGCCCTAACATCATCCAGCCCGGCAATATGATCTTTATGCGGATGAGTAAATAAAACCGCGTCTAATTTTTTATTGTGAATGCGCAACATTTGATACCGAAAATCGGGAGTGGTATCGATCACAAAACTTGTTGCGGAAGATTCTACCA
Organism: Chitinophagaceae bacterium; assembly: GCA_036260755.1. Taxonomy (GTDB): domain Bacteria; phylum Bacteroidota; class Bacteroidia; order Chitinophagales; family Chitinophagaceae; genus CAIQDX01. The sequence goes on from DATAMD010000333.1 coordinate 1,013, forward strand.
AAATACTGCTGCGTAAACGATTGTCGTTGGGATCGGAAGATGTACAAACATCGCAGCCACAACCAATCATGGGAACGCCGCTGCTGGTACCTGTTCCTAAAAATGTTATTTTTAATGAAGACGAATGCACGTGTAAAACTAATTCAAAAAGCAATTAGATTTATGAAATAACCAATTCGGATTTTTTTACAACATCATCGTATAATTTCTGGCTTTCGTGTGTAAGTTTATCGAATTCGATATTGAGTTGAGGGATGATTTCGAGTAAAGTATTGATGCGGCCTTCGGTATCTAAAAATTTATTAAGCACCACAATTTTTCTTGCTTCCAACAAACACCATCCGCTTTGAAATGTACCACGCTCGTAACGAACAACATATTCGGATTGCTGTAAAATATCTTCTAATTTATCTAAATTATGTTGGGTGTATTTCATCTGCATATTTCTATTGCTCTTTTATTATCTGTTCTTTCAACACTTGCTCAAAGTTAGGTACAGTTAAGGTTTTAACGTTTTTGTTTTATCCACACCTGTTGTAAAAAAGATGAATATTGAACTAAAAGTACAAGTGTGCGACGCAACCGCAGCTTAATTAAAATACAAAAGCCGGTAACAAAAAATTATTTACTCTCCATTTTAATAATCGGCACAATCATTTCTTCCAAACTGATGCCGCCGTGCTGAAAACTGTTTTTATAATAATTGGCGTAATGATTATAATTATTTGGATAACACAAATACTCGTCGGTCTTGGCAAAAATAAACGACGAATTTACGGTGGGTACCGGCAAACCCGCATCCCGTGGGTCTTTGAAGGCCAACACTTCTTTGGGTTCGTAGTTTAAATTTCTGCCATGTTTGTAGCGCAGGTTGGTGGTTGTTTGTTTATCGCCCACCACTTTGCACGGTGTTTTTACACGCACGGTGCCATGATCGGTTGCAACAATTAATTTTATTTTTTTGTCGGCAATTTTTTTTAATGCCTGATGCAAGGCACTGTGCACGAACCAACTTTTTGTTACGCTGCGGTAACTTGTTTCATCTCCCGCCAATTCT
>DATAMD010000336.1:0-1955 GCA_036260755.1 Chitinophagaceae bacterium
AGTTTGAAACGGAACATATTAACGGTGCAAAAAACATTCCGGTAAACGAAATACAGTTTAGGCTGGATGAGATAAAAAAATTATCGCAGCCAATAGTTGTTTATTGTTTATCGGGTGGCCGCAGTGCAATGGCTGCAAGCATTTTAAAGCAAGCCGGCATAAGCGAAGTGTATAATGGCGGCGGTATCGGTAACATGAAACAAATTTTATTTAATTAATTTATTTATGCTGCAAACACTACTGAGCAACTGGAACGCAATGCGGCTGATTCGATTGGTATTGAGCATCATCATCATTGTACAGTCTGTTTTAAATAACGATACGGCAATGACTTTTGCCGGCATTTTTTTATTACTGATGGCCGTTGCAAACATTGGATGTTGCGGTGCCAATGGTTGTGCAACTTCAACATATAAAAAAACAGATGCAGATAAAAAAGATCAACCCGTTACTTATGAAGAAGTTGTTTAACGAAAATAAACTATACGTTTTTGGTGCAGTTGTCGGAGCAATCGGCGGTTTTATGTATTGGAAATTTGTTGGTTGCAGCAGTGGCACATGTATGATAACTTCAAGCCCTAGAAACAGTACGCTTTATTTTGCACTGATGGGCGCCATATTTATGGGCATGTTCAAAAAAGAAAAACAAAGAGCCGAATAATTCCGGCTCTTTGTTTTTTATAAGACATCTTACTTATACTTATTTTATTTCATCGTTTGCATTAACAATAACACTGTCGCCAACGTGTAAAGAACCGAATACTTCTATTTTTTCGGCAGTTTCATTTCCGGTTAATACATCAATTTTTTCTGTTTTGCCATTGCGTAAAACAATTACATATTTTCGTTCGGTAGAAATTACAACCGAAGATTTAGGAACAGAGAATGCTTCGGCATTTCCTTTTGCCTTTAAAATAATATCGGCATACATACCCGGCGATAATGAGCCATCATTATTCCAAACATCAATTTCAATTCTTTCAGAACGAAACTGTGTGTTTACATTATCAGATTTTCTGCTTACAAAACCAATATTCTTTTTTCCGGGAAATGCGCTTACAAAAAAAGATACTGTATCTTTTATTTTTAATTCTGCGGCAATGGCTTCCGGAACATCCACCTCTAAACGCAAATGGTCAACTTGTTTTAATTCCAGCATGGGCTTATCTTTCGAAGAGGCATTTACCAATGCGCCCGGATGTACATTTCTTTCGGTGATAACACCTTCAAAAGGTGCGGTAACTTTTAAATAATCCATCATCGTTTGTTGCATTTCCCAATTTGCTTTCTCGGCATTTACTAATGCACTGTCGGATTCTACCTGCGATTTTACAGTTGATAAATCAAATGGCGAAATAGCGCCTGCTGTTTTTGAAGCTTCAAGCAATCTCAGATAATGTTCTCTGTCGATCGATAATGCCGATTTTGTTCTTGTATATTTTTCTTTGGCCTGTAATGTTGCCTGTAATAATTCGGGCGCTTCCAATACCATTAATAAATTCCCTTGTTTTACTTTATAGCCTATATCAACCAAAACATTTTTCACATATCCGTTTACTTTTGGAAATATGTTTACTTCCTGATAGGCGGCTAATTGTGCCGGAAGCTTTATAATTGTTGCAACGCCTGCTTTTTCGGCAATTATTGTTTGATAATTAGGATCTGCTTTTTTTGTTGATTCATTTTCTTTATTATCCGTTTTTTGTTGCGAACAGGCTGCAAAAAAAATAACCGGTACAATGAATGCAATATTTTTTTTCATGATGATTTTTATTTATGATTGTCTTCAGGTAATAATGAAACTGATTTAAAAGATGCTTTTTGCTGTATCCATCCATATACCAACGGCACAATGAACAATGCAGCAAATGTAGATGCAGCAAGGCCTCCGATTACTGCCCTGCCTAATGGTGCCGATTGATCGCCTGATTCTCCCAATCCGCTTGCCATGGGTA
>DATAMD010000016.1:0-6698 GCA_036260755.1 Chitinophagaceae bacterium
ATTGAGTGTTGTATATTTAACAGAACGGGATATGGCAAAAGAAAAAATTGATAATAAAGTTTACGAAAACGAAAGCGGTGTGCAGGGCCAATATAAAAATTGGTTTCTGGAATATGCGTCGTATGTTATTTTAGAACGTGCTGTTCCGGCAGTTGAAGATGGGCTGAAACCCGTGCAGCGACGCATTTTGCACGCCATGAAAGAAATGGATGATGGCCGCTATAACAAAGTGGCGAACATTATTGGTCAATCGATGCAATACCATCCGCATGGCGATGCAAGCATTGGCGATGCATTGGTAAACCTTGGTCAAAAAGATTTATTAATTGATACGCAGGGTAACTGGGGCGATTCGAGAACAGGCGATGAAGCTGCAGCACCGCGTTACATTGAAGCACGGTTATCGAAGTTTGCATTAGAAGTTGCATTCAATGCAAAAACAACTGAATGGCAATTAAGTTACGACGGCAGAAAAAACGAACCGGTTGTTTTGCCAATGAAGTTTCCATTGTTGTTGGCGCAAGGTGCCGATGGTATTGCAGTTGGATTATCAACTAAAATTTTACCGCATAATTTTTGCGAAATAATTGATGCATCCATAAAATATTTGAAAGGAAGAAAATTTGAATTATATCCCGATTTTCAAACAGGCGGAATGGTGGATGTTACCAATTACAATGATGGCGAACGTGGCGGTAAAATTAAAGTGCGTTGCAGGATTGAAGAACTTGATAAAAAATCGCTCATCATCCGCGATGTGCCTTACGGCGTAACGGTTTCACAGCTTTGCGAAAGTATTACCAAAGCCAACGATAACGGAAAAATCAAGATCAAAAAACTAACAGAATTTACCGGCGCAAATATTGAAATTCAGGTTGATCTGGCAACTGGTATTTCGCCTGATATTACCATCGATGCGTTGTATGCTTTTACCGATTGCGAAGTAAGTATTTCGCCCAATGCGTGCATTATTGAAGATCATAAACCACGATTTGTTGGTGCTACCGAATTATTAAAATCGAGTGTTGATAAAACAAAAAAATTATTACAACGCGAACTGGAAATTAAGTTGAGTGAGCTGGAAGATAAATGGCATTATACTTCATTGGAAAAAATATTCTTCGAAGAAAAAATTTATAAAGAATTAGAAAAGAAATACGACACGTGGGATAAAGTATTGCAGGCAATTGAAAACGCTTTTATTCCTTTCAGAAAATTATTTAAACGCGATATTGTTAGGGAAGATGTTTTAAAACTTACCGAAAAACCTGTTCGCCGTATTTATAAATTAGATATTGATGAATTGAATGAACAGATAAAATCTATTGAAGCCGATATTAAACAGGTAAAATTCGATCTGGAACATCTTACCGATTTTGCTATTGCATATTTCGAAAATTTATTAAAGAAATATGGCAAGGGAAGAGAAAGAAAAACAGAGATCAGGCAATTTGATACAATCAAAATTCAACAGATCGCTATTGCCAACACCAAGCTGTATGTCAACAGGGACGAGGGTTTTATTGGAACGAGTTTAAAGAAGGATGAATACTTATTTGATTGTTCTGATCTTGATGATATTATTGCTTTTACCAAACGCGGCATCATGAAAGTGGTGAAAGTGGAAGACAAAACTTTTATCGGTAAAGATATTTTGCATGTTGCCATCTTCCGTAAAAACGATGAGCGCACCACTTACAACATGATCTATGCCGATGGCAGCAGCGGTGTTAATTATGCCAAACGTTTTAATGTTACCGGCGTAACCCGCGATAAAGAATACGATCTTACCAAAGGCAGCGATAAAAGCCGTGTGCATTATTTTTCGGCCAATGCAAATGGCGAAGCAGAAGTATTAAAAATTGTGTTGAGCCCTAATTGTTCTGCACGAATTAAAGAACTCGAATATTATTTTGAAGAATTAGAAATTAAAGGAAGAAATAGTCAGGGTAATATTGTTACAAAATATCCTATCAAATCGGTGCGGTTTAAAGAAGCCGGTAAAAGCACTTTGGCCGGCAGAAAATTATGGTTCGATAATAAATTCGGAAGATTGAATACCGAAGAAAAAGGAATATTTCTCGGCAGTTTTGAAGATGAAAATTTATTGGTAATTTATAATGATGGTAATTACGAATTAACCAATACCGAAGAAACGCAAAGGTTTGATGCAGATAAAATTTTATTGATAGAAAAATTTAATCCCGAAAAAATAATTACAGCTGTTTATAAAGACAACGATAAACTACAGTTTAATGTGAAGCGTTTTAAAATTGAAACCACCACGCTTAACAATAAATTTTTATTTATTAAAGAAGGCGATGGCAATATTTTATTTGCTGCCACAACCGATGATGAACCGATTTTAACTGTGCATACCGGCCGTGGTGCACAGGTGCGCAGCGCTAAATTTAAGGTCGCAAAAATGGTGGAAGTGATGGGCTGGAAAGCAGTGGGGGCAAAGCTTATGGACTTTAGCAAAAGCATTGAAATGGCATGGGAACCCAAACCAAAAGATGAAAATAAACAGCCCGAATTATTTGAATAAAAATTAATTATTTTATTTTTTGTTACCGGCAATAGAATAAAAATGAGGCTGCGGTTGCGTCGCACACTTGTACAAAAGAAAAGCTATCAGCTAATAGCCAATAGCTGATAGCTTTCCTCAGTTGAAGTGTGCGACGCAACCGAAGTTAAATTGAAATGCAAAAGCCCGTAAACAAAAAAATTAAAACTTCAAATGCCTTACCGTCATTCCTTTGTTGATGAGTTGTTTTAAAGAATCGATACCAATTTTTAAATGGCGTTCTACAAAATCGGTGGTTACCTTTTTATCGCTTGCTTCTGTTTTTACACCATCGGGTACCATGGGCGAATCGCTTACCAGCAACAATGCACCTGTTGGAATATGATTAAAAAAACCAACAGCAAAAATGGTGGCTGTTTCCATATCAACAGCATAAGCACGAACTTTTGTGAGATAGTTTTTAAATTCTTCATCGTGTTCCCAAACGCGGCGGTTGGTGGTATAAACTGTGCCGGTCCAGTAATCAACTTTATAATCTCTAATGGTTGTTGAAATAGCTTTCTGCAAAGCAAATGCAGGCAGGGCAGGCACTTCGGGCGGAAAGTAATCGTTGGATGTACCTTCGCCACGTATGGCAGCAATCGGTAATATTAAATCGCCGAGTTTATTTCTCTTTTTTAATCCGCCGCATTTACCCAAAAATAAAACTGCTTTTGGTTCGATGGCAGAAAGCAAATCCATTACTGTTGCAGCACCCGGACTACCCATTCCAAAATTAATAATGGTAATACCATTTGCAGTGGCACATTGAAAAGGACGGTCCTTTCCAATAATTTTTACATTATTCCATTTCGCAAACATTTCTACATAATTACCAAAGTTGGTAAGCAAAACATATTCTCCAAAATTTTCTAATTTCTCACCTGTATATCTCGGTAACCAGTTATTGACGATTTCTAATTTTGTTTTCATAATTAAGATTATTAACTGTGGGCGATAGACCATTGCGACTGATAATTAACAACGATCGTTTTATTTTAATCAGTAAAAATAAACAATTTACTTTTATTGCATGATTGTAGTTAATTATCCCAAACATGAGTTTCGGTTTAAGAAAGAAGATAATAAAGAATTTATTTTCGATGAAGTACGCAAACAATGGCTGCGACTAACTCCTGAAGAATGGGTGCGTCAGAATTTTTTGCAATATTTAATTCAATCAAAAAAATATCCTGCTGCTTTAATTGCGATTGAAAAGGAAATTAAATTAAATGATCTGAAGAAGCGTTGCGATATTGTTGTGTATAAAAATGAAAAACCGTGGATGATTGTTGAATGCAAAGAGATGAATGTTACACTAAATGAAAATACGATTAAACAGATATTGCGTTATAATATGGTGATGAAAGTTGATTATCTTATCATCACCAACGGCACCAATATTTATGCTTGGCATATTGCTGACGGAAATGCAAATGAGATTGATTCTACTCCTGATTTTATATAAAAAAAGACCGCATCATTAATGCAGCCTTTTTATTTTGAAGATAATTTTTATTAAGGAAAAATTCCTAATTCAACATAAGAAATAGCAACCTTGTTGATAGCGCAAACATAAGCTGCTGTTCGCATATCGGGTATTTCGGGATTAGAATGCCAGATGTCTACAATCTCTCTTGTTGAGGAGATCATTGTTTCTTCCAGGCCGCTGTGTACCAGATCAATTTCATCGGCACCATGCATAATAAAATTGCGTTCCGTGTCAGCTACTTTTTTACCGGTAAGATTTTCTATCTCACTTAAAATATGTGTATTCATGTTTTCTGTAAATCTTTTTTCCATTCTTCCGTAACGAACATGACTTAAATTTTTTAACCATTCAAAATAAGAAACAGTAACACCACCTGCATTTAAATACATATCGGGTACAACTAAAACTCCTTTAGCTGCGAATATTTCATCGGCTTCGGGAGTTAACGGGCCATTTGCTGCTTCGGCAATAATTTTTGCTTTTACTTTATTGGCATTTACACCATTGATAACATTTTCCAATGCAGCAGGAATTAAAATATCGCATTCCAGTTCCAATGCATCGCCACTGTTTGCAATATTAGTTGCACCGGGAAAATTTAAAATAGAACCGGTTGCTTTTCTATGTGCAAATACTTCTTCTTCGTTTAATCCGTCAGCATTATAAATGGCACCTTCATATTCGGCAATGGCAATAATTTTTGCACCACCCTGGCGGAAAAATTTTGCAGTATAAAATCCAACATTACCTAAACCCTGCACCACCACTGATTTTCCAACTATACCTGCTGTTAATCCTGTTTTCTTCGTCAATTCAGGAATATTACAAACTTCACGGATGCCAAAGAAAACGCCAAGTCCTGTTGCCTCTCTTCGCCCATTTACGCCACCCTGCGAAATTGGTTTGCCGGTAACGCAACCTGCTGCATCGATCTCGCCGGGTTTTAAAGATTGATAAGTATCAACAATCCACGACATTTCTCTTTCGCCAGTTCCGTAATCGGGTGCAGGAACATCAATACCGGGGCCAATAAAATTTTTCTTAACCAATTCGGCAGTATAACGTCGTGTAATTTTTTCTAATTCATAAGCACTGTGACTGCGTGGACTGATTTTAATTCCGCCTTTTGCGCCGCCAAACGGAACATTAACGATAGCGCATTTGTAAGTCATTAAACTTGCCAGTGCCATTACTTCATCCTGATTAACGGCTAAACTAAAACGGATACCACCTTTGCAAGGTGTTTTGTGTTGCGAATGCTGGATGCGGTAAGCTTCAATAACTTCAATTCTTCCATCATCCATTTTTACGGGAAACTTCATGCTGTAAATACTGTTGCATGCTTTGATCTGTTCGAGCAAACCTTTATCCCACTTGGTAAATTTTGCAGCTTTATCAAAACTTTTTTCTACGCTTTCGAAAAAACTGTACTGTTGATTTGACATAACAATCTTATTTAGTGTTTTAATATAAAAGTTAGATGTTAGAAGTGAGATGTAAAGTGTAAGGATTGTACATTTTAGTTTGTACTACCAACTTCTAACTTCGTACTTCTAACCTCATACTTTATTTTATTCTTTTTCTAATTTAGAAATCTTCCTGTCGAGACGGATTAAGTATAATAATAATCCCAACACAATAACAATAACAACAGTCATCACCACATAAATTTTGCCGTTGCTTTTCATCACATCATTGTTATCGTTTATAACATTTTGTGCCTGTGCAAAAGCAGTTATCATAGCCATTGCAATAACAGCTGCTATTCTTTTTAGTTTATTCATGTGATAATTTTTTTTCTTTTAAAATTTGAAGCCTGATTCTTAAAGTGGTGATCCAAACGCCTAATAAAGTCCAGCCAATAAAAGCAGGATACATCACTATTCGCATGGCAGAAGTTGTATCTTTTGGATTCAATCCCGGATTGCCTTCACTTCCTTGTCCGCCCGGATGAAGGCTTTCGGTCAATCTTGGTAATATCCAGATTGTTGGAAATAGCATAAAAAACGCAAATACATTATACACTGCACCAATCCTCGATTTCTTTTCATCATCATTCAACGAACCGCGTAAAACAAAATAAGCAAAGTACATCAGCAATGCAATAGCGGCACCGTTTTGTTTGGCATCGCCGCTCCACCATGCACCCCATTGGTATCTTGCCCAAACGGAGCCTGTAATTAATCCGAGTATGCCATAAACAATTCCTGTTCTTGCAAATTCTAATGAATAAGTATCGTATAAATGATTGGGTTTACGCAAATATTTTACAGCATAGAACAACGATGTAAAAAATAATACCATCATCCCGATCCACATGGGAACATGAAAGAAAAGATTACGGATACTATGTCCTAATGGAACACCGGGAGGGCTGGGCACTTTTACCAAAAAACCTACAGAGCAGGTATATATCAACAAAACAAAGGTTAAAATCTTCCACCATTTTTGTCTGATCATATTATCATTTTTAAGTAAAGCTATTGCAAGTGCAGCAATACAATCGTGGCGCAAAATTAGGGGATTAGCCTGCAACAAAATAAGCATTATATAAATTTTACACAACTATTAATCACACTTAATTTAAGCCGAATAAGTTTTAAGGATTTGGATGAAAGCTTTGAAATTATCTGTTGTTTT
>DATAMD010000021.1:0-9480 GCA_036260755.1 Chitinophagaceae bacterium
TGTTTCAACAATTTTAAATTCGGGTATCGCTGGATTTTTTTTATAAGCCGCAACAGGCTCTCCATTGGCTTGTTCGAAAGATGTAAAAGGAATAGCGATTAAAAATAAAATAAAGAAGATGTTTTTTGTGTGGATCAATTATCATCAAAGTTTAAAAGCTCTTTCCGAGTTTTCTGAAAAATATAAATTAAACCAGTTCAGTAATGTTGTTGTTGGTAAAGAAACTTCGTACAAAACGGCTGTCTTTTATCAGATAGAATTTACACCTTTCATTGCTATTTATAATTCGAAAGGTATTTTCAAAAAAGAATTCCGTACCGGTGCCAAGCCCGAAGAGTTGATCGAAGCTTTAAAATAAATTTTTGATTTAATTTAAAGTATCGGCATTTACATTTGAACTTGCTGTAATTTCGCCGCGCAAATCATTTAATCAAATTATAAATTTTATTTCCGATGAAAATTACAGTAGTGGGTGCGGGTGCTGTTGGAGCTACAACAGCCGATAATATTGCCCGTAAAGAATTAGCAAGCGAATTAGTGATATTAGACATTAAGGAAGGCTTTGCAGAAGGAAAAGCGCAGGACATTCAGCAGACTGCTGCATTATTAGGTTTCGATACAAGAGTAACAGGAACAACAGGCGATTATTCTAAAACTGCCGGAAGTGCAGTGGTAGTAATTACTTCAGGTATTCCGCGTAAACCCGGAATGACCCGTGAAGAATTGATTGGCACCAATGCAGGAATTGTAAAAGGTGTTGCCGAAAATATTTTAAAATATTCGCCCGATGCAATTATTGTGGTTATTTCAAACCCGATGGACACCATGACTTACTTAGCATTGCAATCAACAGGGTTACCTAAAAACAGAATCATTGGCATGGGTGGTACATTAGACAGTGCACGTTTTAAATATCAGTTAAGTCAAACATTAGGTTGCAGTGCCGGTGATTTGAATGCAGTTGTTGTAGGTGGGCATGGCGATACAACTATGATTCCTTTAATTCGCATAGCAACATGGAATAGTGTTCCTGTAACAAATTTTTTATCGAAAGAACAACAAGATAAAATTGTAGCCGATACAATGGTTGGTGGTGCTACACTTACAAAATTATTAGGCACATCAGCATGGTATGCACCCGGTGCTGCCGGAGCTGCTGTTGTTGAAGCAATTGTTCGCGATGAAAAAAAATTATTTACAGCCTGTGTTTATTTGGATGGCGAATACGGACAAAAAGATATTTGCATGGGCGTACCCGTTGTTGTTGGAAAAAATGGCTGGGAAAAGATCGTAGAATTTAATTTGAATGATGAAGAAAAAGCTGCTTTTTCTAAAAGCGCCGATGCTGTTAGAAATATGAATGAAGTGCTGAAAACATTATAAAAATTTCTGCTTTATTTTTTTAAACCTCAACATTTTTTGTTGGGGTTTTTTATTGTAATCAAAACAAAAAGAGTAATTGTAACATTATTCTTGTTAAAACGTATATCATTTATCCCGTTGCAGGTTCGCAACCTTTTATCACGAATTTCTACCGTTCAATACAAAAGCATGTACTATGTAAAACAAAGTACTTGATATTTGTTGAATAATTGAAACAATATGAACCTTAAACTAACATTTATCACAGCCTTCTTTGCAGCAACAGCTTTGAATTCTTCGGCTCAAACTAATTCAAAATCAATCATTTCTGGATTGATAAACGATTCAAATAATAAGCCTTTGGCAAACGCAACCGTATCGGTATTAAAAGCAGCCGACAGTAGTTTGGTAAAAGCTGCCCTTTCTGCTGATGACGGCAGTTTTGAGATTGCCTCGGCAAACCCCGGCAAATTTTTATTGAGTTATGAAAGTTTAGGGTTCGAAAAAAAATACTCTTCTGTTTTTGAAATTGCAGCAGGGCAAAACTATAAGGCAAAAACTGTTAGCTTAAAACAAGCCATCAGAAAATTACAGGATGTTACAGTTACATCTAAAAAGCCGATGATTGAAATAAGGGCCGATAAAACAATTTTTAATGTGGAAAGCAGCATCAATGCTACCGGAAGCAATGCTTTGGAATTATTGCAGAAAAGCCCGGGCATACAGGTTGATAACAACGATAATATCAGCATGAAAGGAAAAACAGGAACTAAAATTTATATTGATGGAAAACCAACTCAGTTAGATGCAAAAAATTTAGCCGAATATCTTAAGGGTATTAACAGCAATGATATCGAGGCAATAGAAATGATCAGCAACCCGAGCGCAAAATACGATGCAAGCGGTAATGCGGGCATCATCAATATCAAACTCAAAAAAAATAAAAAATATGGCACCAATGGAAGTGCTACTGCGGGATTGGTTCAGGGTATTACACCTAAAGGAAACGCATCGGTTAATTTAAATTACCGGAATAAAAAAGTAAATCTTTTCAGCAATATCAGTGGTAGTATCGGACAATATGAAAACACGCAGAATTTATACAGAATTCAAAGTGATACTTTATTTGATCAGCGAAGTGTACAAAACAGCGATAATAAAAACATAAACATAAAAGCCGGTGCCGATTTTTTCATCAACAGTAAAAATACATTTGGTATTATGGCAACAACCAATTTCGGCAATGAAGTTTGGAACAGCGCAAGCTATACGCCTATTTCTTATAATCAAACAGGTCAGTATGTAAAAACGTTGACTGCATTTAATTCAATTCCGGGCAATAGAAATAATGCCAATTTTAATATCAATTATAAATATGCCGATACCAGCGGAAGAGAAATAAATTTTGATGCCGATTACGGTTCTTTCAAAGGAAGAAATAACAGCTATCAGCCCAATTATTTTTATGACGGTAATATGAATTTATTAAACAGTGCCATCTATAAAAACAATACTCCAATCAATATTGATATCTATTCTGCAAAAGTTGATGCAGAACAAAATTTATGGAAAGGCAAATTAGGATATGGTGTAAAATTTTCATACGTTAAAACACAAAATACTTTTAATTTTTATGATGTGTTAAACGGTCATGATATAATCGATCTTCCTAAGAGCAATAGTTTTCTTTATAAAGAAAATGTAAATGCCGCTTACATAAACTATCAACGGCAATTAAATTCGAAATGGAGTTTGCAGGCGGGACTAAGAGCAGAACAAACCAACAGCACCGGCATATTAACAAGAGCAGATGGTTTAATGCAGAATGATGATAGCGTAAAAAGATCGTACACCAATCTTTTTCCAAGTGCCGCATTAACTTGGACCATCAATAAAAAGAATACTTTAAACTTAACCTACAGCAGAAGAATTGACAGGCCATCGTATCAGGATCTGAATCCTTTCGAAAATAAATTAGACGAATTAACTTACGAAAAAGGCAATGCATTTCTTCGCCCGCAATACACCGATAATATTGAATTAACGCATACTTTCATGGGAACCGTCAACACAACAATTGGTTATAGCCATGTAAAAGATTATGCCACGCAGGTGTTAGATACTACCAATAAAAATGCAACCTATGTTCAGCAACAAAATTTAGCTACCGAACAAATAATCAGTTTTAATATCGGTTCATCGTTGCCAATAAAAAAATGGTGGAATGGTTATGCAAACTTTTGGTATAATTATTTATTGTTTAACGGCGAGTTTAATAATAAAAACCTGTCGCTTACAATTCCGATTTATGGCGCTTACCTGCAACAAAGTTTTACTTTAGGAAAAGAATATACAGCCGAAATGAGCGGATGGTTTAATGGCCCCGGTGTTTGGGGCGCAACCGGTACAACCAAGGCGCAGGGCGGATTAGACATAGGCGTGCAAAAACAATTGTTTAAAAAGAAAGCAACTGTAAAATTAACGGCGACCGATATTTTGGGAACCGCAAATCCATGGCATATTAACAGCAACTTCGGTGGTTTATATCTGGATGGAAATGGTACATGGGAAAGCCGGACAATCAGATTAAATTTTACATATCGTTTTGGAAGCAATCAAATTAAATATGCCCGCCAACGGCAAACAAGTTTGGAAACTGAAGCAAAAAGAATTAAATAAAAACTATGAAGACCAGATAAAAAAATCTCTCTGCATAGCAGAGGGATTTTTTATTGTACCAACTCAATTGTTTTTGAGGCCATCATTTCAACATCCTGCAACAGCATACATTTAAAATGTTTCTTCGGGCATTTTTGATAACCGATTTTACTGCAAGGCCGGCATGATAAACCTGTAACCTGAAACTTGTAACCTGAAACTTGATCATTCCCGTAATAAGCATCCATGCCAAATTCGGGAACTGTATTTCCCCATACCGAAATAATTTTCTTTTTAAAAGCCGCTGCAATATGCATCAGGCCTGTATCGTGTGTGATGATGAGGTTTGCTTTCCGTACCAGATCGGCACTTTCATTCAAATTAAATTTACCGCACGAATTATAAATTTTTATTTCATCCGTTGCAGCAATTTCATCACCCATTATTTTATCTTCCTTGCCGCCCAATAAAATGATCGGGAAATTAATTTTGCTGCACAATTCTTTTAATTTATAAACGGGTAATTTTTTTGTGTTCAATGCTGCACCAATCACGATGCCGATATAACCAAAAGAATGCGACAACGGAATATCATTTTCCTTAATACAATCTTTTTGCGGAATAAAATAATCTAACCCTTTTCCATCGTTTACCACACCAAAACTTTTTACAGCTTCCAAATAACGGTCAACAATATGAATAGCAGGAAGCCTGTTAATTTTTAATGCCGTCAATAACCATTTTTGAATATTGAGTTTATTGAATGAAAAACTTTTTACGCCATGCAATGCATGTTTAACTTTCCATGTACGGAGATTGTGATGAAGGTCTATGATACAATCGTAGTCTTCGTTTTGCAACAGGTGGATCATTAATTCCCAGCTCTCGTTCAGCACAATAACTTTATCAACATAAGGGTTTGTTTCAATCAATCCGCAATAATTTTTCTTCGTTAAAAAATGCACCGTTGCATCTTTCACCTGCTCTTTTAAACAACGGATAACCGGCGTGGTTAAAACAATATCGCCGATAGAAGAAAAGCGGATGATGAGAAATTTCATAACACGAATTACACGATTTTTTTCGAATTATCTTTTAAAGAATTTTTTTATGTAGCAGGCAGTAGAATAAAAATGAAGCTGCGGTTGCGTCGCACACTTGTACTGAGGAAAGCTATTAGCTAATAGCCAATAGCTGATGGCTTTTTTTGCAAACACTAATCTTTAAATTTTATTTTGGGATTTCTTTTCTGGTGAAAAATACTTGTAATAACAATCAGCTTCTTTTTTTCATCGATAAAATAAACAATTGAAAATGGAAACTTTAGGGTTTTAGCTTCATGAAATTGTTTGTAAGTCTTGCGAAAGAAATCGGGTTTGTTTTCTATTTCATCTATTTTATTGTTGATAGCTTTAATGAAATCTTTAGCCGCTTCTTGGCTTCTTTCTTTATACCACACAACAGATTCTAAGTATTCGGCAGCGGCTCTTTTGCGAAAACTGATTTGGTAAGCCATCTATTTTTTTTGAATTAATTTTTCAACGGCTTCATTTATTTCACTGCGGGATATAACAGCACCATCTTTCAGGTAAGCTGTATATTCTTCTTCCAGTATATTTTTAAACTCATCACTGTATTCGTTTTCTTCTTCCAGCAATTCATACACATGCTGCAATTTATCTTCTGATGAAGTATTGATTAAAGAATGCAGTTTTTCGCGAAGTGCAGTAATTTCCATAAAATGCTTTTCTCAAATTTAAACATAAAATTTAAACTTGTTAATGCCGAATTATAAACCGAACCCTGAAGAGTGCGACGCCGGTAAAGTTTAATTGAAATACAAAAGCCGGTAACAAAAAAATCTGTGATGATCTGTTACATCTGGGTTATCTGTGTTCCATATTTTTTACGGATACATTTCTTCTACTTCCAACTCTACATAATTTAAATCTTTGTGATAAGTTTCTTCGGTAAAATAAAATGCAACTAATGTAATGCTCATTACCACAATGCCGGTAATAATGCCGCTTTTTATAATGCCTAACCCCCATGATTTTTGAAACAGATCTAAAAACATTAAATTAATTAATGGCAATGCACCGCGTACCATATTTGGAATTGTGGTGGCTGCTGTTGCCCGTAAATTGGTTCCGAATTGTTCGGCTCCCATGGTAATAAAAATTGCCCAGAACCCTGTGCTGAAGCCCAACAGCGCACAAATGATATACATGCTCTGATTAGAATTATTATAATTGCTGAAGAACAATAAAAGCGATGCAATGCAAAGAAAATAATATAATAGCAACGCTTTTTTGCGGCTCTGAAAATATTGACTAACAAATCCAACAAACATATCGCCCAACGAAATGGCTGCATAAGCAAACATGATGGAACGCCCCGAATCTATTGTTGTACTTCCAAACATGGCTTTACCAAACCTATCGCTTTGATTTACTAAAATACCAATCACATACCAGGTTGGTAATCCAATTAAAATAGCAAGAAAATATTTTTTAAAACGTTTACGGTTGTTGATGAGCATAAAGAAATTTCCACGCCTGATATTTGTTGTTTTTATTTCTTTAAACATGCCCGATTCAACAACACTTATCCGCAAAAACAATAATAAAATTCCCAAAACGCCGCCAATAAAATAACATAAACGCCAGTCGTTTGTTAGTTGATAAATAAAATAAGCAACCACTGCACCACTTAGCCCGATGCCCGCCACCATTGATGTCCCGATACCTCTTTTATTTTTTGGCAATAACTCACTAACCAAAGTTATACCGGCGCCTAACTCACCTGCCAAACCAATGCCTGCAATAAAACGGCACCATGCATATTGGTCAACGGTATAAATAAATCCTGTTGCAAAATTTGCCAGGCTGTATAAAATAATCGATCCGAATAAAACACTCAGCCTTCCTTTTTTATCGCCTAAAATTCCCCAGATAATTCCGCCAATCAATAAACCAACCATTTGCCAGTTAATCACTTTGGTGCTGTCGGCCAAAATGGTTGCATCGATTGCGCCAACGCCCGTCATGCTCGATTTTTTTACAATGGTAAAAATTAAAAGGTCGTAGATATCAACAAAATAACCCAATGCAGCTACAATAACCGGAAGCGATAAAACACCGTATGTTTTTTTATTCATGATGGCAATGTTGAAAAACTAAAATACAATTAAATATTAAAATTATGTTACCGGCCAAAGTATTTTAATGAAGCTGCCGTTGCGTCGTTCCGAAGGAATCCCTTTGGGACACTCTTGTACGCTTTGCTCTTTGCTCAACTTTTTTCCAAACCACTAAAAACATTTTTATAAAACTAATTTTCTTGTGATCGTAAAAAATAGTCGCGATATAAATTATTGAGAAGTATGTTTTCTTTTTCCAAAAACTAATTTAAAAATAACAGGAGCAGTGGTAATCAAAACAATTCCCAGTACAATTACTTCGAGGTGTTTGGTTAAATCGAAATTAAATTTCTCTATAAAAAATTTATGCAGGTAATGTCCGCCGGCAAGCATGGTTGTTGTCCATGCAATACAACCAACAATATTGTAATACGAGAATTTCTTTTTATCCATTTCAACTATGCCTGCAACAATGGGTGCAAAGGTTCGCACAATGGGTAAAAACCTTGCAAACACAACAGCAGCGCCGCCATGTTTTTCGTAAAAATCGTGTGCCTGATGCAGGTAATGTTTTTTAAATAATAAATTATCTTTCCAGTGATACATTCTGTGTCCCGCCTTATTTCCAAAAATATAACCGGTTGTATTTCCCAATATTCCGGCAATACTAACCAATGTAATAATCATTGCTAAATTTAAAACATCACTGCCGGTATCAAATAAGTAGGCAGCTAATTTATTGCTGAAGATACCTGCAACAAATAATAAACTATCGCCCGGTAAAAAGAACCCGATAAACAATCCTGTTTCTGCAAAAACAATAAACAGCATCAGCCACAAACCTCCGTTATCGATATAAAACTGAGGCTGCAATAATTGATGCCATTCGAATGCTGCTAATAATGTTACCATGTAATTTCTTTAAGTTGTTTTGCTGATGGATTTTCTAAACCGCCCTCCCATTTACTTACTACACTTGTTGCTAAAGCATTTCCCAAAACATTGGTACCTGTTCTAAGCATATCGCAAAAATGATCGATGGGTAAAATTAATGCAACACCTTCGGGCGGAATTTTAAACATGGCGCATGTTGCTAATACAATAATTAATGAAGCCCTTGGTACGCCTGCAATTCCTTTGCTCGTTAACATCAAAACCAATAACATGGTTAATTGTGTACCGATAGGAAGATGAATGCCATAAGCCTGTGCAATGGCCAAACTTGCAAACGTCATGTACATCATGCTTCCATCTAAATTAAACGAATAACCCAATGGCAATATGAAAGAAACAATTTGATTTCTGCAACCAAATCTTTCTAACTCTTCTGTTAATTTAGGAAACACTGCTTCGCTGCTGGTGGTGCTGAAAGCAACTAATAACGGGCTGCCGATCCGCTGTAACAATTCTTTCATTCTTCCTTTTAAAACTATTAATCCAACTGTACTTAATATCACCCACAATAAAAATATTCCCAGCACAAAAAAAGCATAATAAACCAAGTAGAATTTAAAGATGCTCAATCCTTTTTCGGCAACCACTGCTGCCAATGTTCCAAACACACCAAACGGTGCAAAGTTCATAATGTACCCAACGATTTTTAAAATAATATGTGCAATGGCATCAAATGCTTTTATTACCGGTGCAGCTTTTTCACCAATCGAAGCTGTTGCCACACCAAAGAAAACCGAGAACACAACTATTTGTAAAATTTCATTCGTTGCCATTGCATCAAATGCACTGGATGGCACAACGTGTTCTACAAATTTTTGTAAAGAGAATTCAGATGTTTTACTCATCAGGTCTTTTAACCCAGCATTATCTGCCTGTGTTAAATCAATATATGATCCCGGTTTAAAAAAATTAACCAAAACCATTCCCAATAATAAACTGGTTAATGATGCCGAAATGAACCACAGCATTGCTTTGCCGCCAACACGGCCAACTGTTTTTAAGTCGCCCAATTTTGCAATACCAACAACCAATGTTGAGAAAACCAGCGGTGCAATAATTGTTTTAACCAACCGTATAAAAATAGTTCCCAATAATTTTACATTTCCTGCAAAAGATTTAATTGTTTCGGCTGTAGCTGTTTCGTGTACAATAAATCCGGCGATAATACCAAGCACCATCGCGACTAAAATATAAAAGGTGAGTTTGTTCCCCTTCATTACAAAACGATTAAAGGGGCAATATAGTAATTATGTTGTAAAGCCGTTCATCAAAACATTTTCTAAAACTTTTCTGATACTGAATGATTAAATCTGTATTTTTCCAAATCGAAATTTTAAAACATCAACTAACATTACTATGAGTTT
>DATAMD010000022.1:0-1545 GCA_036260755.1 Chitinophagaceae bacterium
AATGGCTGCACCCACAGTAATCAGTCTTCCATTTCTTTGGCTTCTCGCATTAGACGGATTGCATCTACACCATTCTGTAACACACTGAAATAAGCCTTTTGCCTCAGATAAAAAGCGGCATGCATCGCTTTGGAAAAACCATCAAGAGTCAATATATAAGATGATATCCCATTTTGGAGGCTATATGCACGTATTAATGAGTCGGTTATTTGATATTCTTTTAAAAAACCAACAGAATCAAAAATCTGTTCACAATCGATGTCTCTCATTCCCATTGCAGCCAGTTTTAACAATGAGGGCATTGGATCCTGTGGGCACGTTATTTTTAATGAATCGCATATATTTATGGCTCTGGAAAATTCACAATTGATGATTTCTGTAACGATTCGTTCAGAAGGCTCTTTGAGTTGTTCCGGTATGGATAATGTACCAAATGATGCAAAACTCAAAAAAAACGATACTAAATAAAGACTTAATTTTAATCATTGGAAACCACTACTAAAGAAGGATAGCTTACACCATGTCGTATTCGAAAATACAGCCAGGTACAAAAATAAACAACAATTGCTGCAGGAATTATTAAAGGCAAAATCATGCAGGCACAAATCATACTTATTGCACCACCAACCTTATATGTGGATTCCATTAATAATGTTGTTGGTTTTATTAAGTAAGCCAAATATAATGGTAATGATATTAATGAGCATAAAAGAGCCATCTGATCTGATTGGATATATGCAATGATAGCGGCAGTTACAAGGATCAGCGTTGCAAAAATATGAGATCTCTTATGCCCGAAAACAACTGCTGTAGTATTCTTTCCAACTAAAGAATCACCCTTGGTATCCGGCAATGTTGAGCTTATTGATCCAGCACACATAAGAAAAAAATAGGGGAGAGCACAATACAAAAAATGAATGGTAGCAATATCTTTTCCGCCACATACCCATCCTGCTCCAAATGCAATAATGCCGTAGCCGGTAGCATTACTTAAAAAATCCAAAAAAGGTTTTCCAGAAAAATAAAATGGTTTAAAACTATAAAGTATTCCGATCAATAGAGTTGACGCACTCAGTATAGAGATCGATTTATAATTTGTTAGCAATGGAAGTAATAACGATATAACTGAAAGAAATATTGAGAAAACAATAGCGTTTTTAGGGGATATTACTCCACTGGCAATTAAAGGTAGTCCGCCATTGTTTTTGTCAACTTCAATGTCTGCAATCTGATTGAAAATGTAAACTGCTCCTACAGAAATGGAAAATATAATCAGTATTACATACACTTCTAATGGCGTTGTTTTCCAAAAACTGGTTATTTGGGTTAAAGAACCAGTTTTTGCCCTGTAATAACCAAATAAAGAAAATCCCCATACCGGTACCAGTAGAATTGGTCTAATTAAAAAAAACAGATCAAAAAAATATAAAACTGAATTTTTCATTTGGATTTAAATGTAGGATATTCAATGCCGAATCTTTTCTGATAATATATTCTGCTTACTGCAAATATAAAAATTATCAGAACTCCATATTCAGGAACGAA
>DATAMD010000036.1:0-9381 GCA_036260755.1 Chitinophagaceae bacterium
TGTTTACGGCAATTATAAAAAATGATTCAACAATTGAAGTGGCATATTTTTATTCAGGTGCTGTGGCACCATTGTGTAAAGTTTCCTGAAGTTTGGTTAGCATAGCTATCATCAAATTCGCCACTGATATTCTGCGAAGTATAGTTTACATTAACACCTGCTGAAATATATTTATTAATATCTATAGTTGTATTGGTAGATAAAGAATTACGTAACGTTCTTGTACCCGGGATAATACCATTTACGGTTTGATTAGTATAGTTTATTCTGGTGCTATATCCTTGTCCGGATTTAGAGAAATTTACATTTGTATTATTGGTTATACCGGTATTCCAAAAGTCTCTTGCATTATGTGGCTGAGCAACTAACTTAGTAGTTTTACCAGTATATTTTGTTCCCGGAACCCATGCATACCATGGAGCATACTCCTGTCCCTGAATTGCCGGTCCCCAACTTGAATCATCTGTGAAATCGTGAAAGAATTTCCCGTCGAGCGCTTGCCACTCAACAGGATCGCCAGCTTTATAATGATATTGTATCAAACTACTTGAAGCGCCACCTGCATAAGAGTTTTGTAATTTAGGCTGACGATAAACCTTATCGATTGTTACGCTCTGACTAACTTCAATATTTGTTTTTCCTGCTTTAGCTTTTTTTGTTGTAATGATGATTGCACCACCTTTTGCACGGTCGCCAAACAATGCAGTTGCATTAGCGCCTTTTAATACAGTGATCGATTCCACAACATCAGGATCAATATCATAAGCACCACCGAAAGACAGGCTGCCGGCTGATCTTGCAAAAGCCAACCCATTTATTGTAACATCATTAATAACAGTTCCGTCAACAACATAAAGCGGTGCAAGGTCTCCGCCTAAAGCTAATCCCCCTCTAATACGTGGTGCAGTTTGACTATTTAATTTTGCACCCGATTGCGATCTGAATTGTACACCTGAAATTTTGTTCGATAACGCATCAGCCAAATTTGTTTGTGGTGTGATATTTAAATTTTCTCCGCTTATTACTTGTGAACTGTATGCTGTTGTACGTTGTGATTTTTTAATACCAAATGCACTTGTTACAACTACTTCAGAAATGTTGGCTGCTGTTTTAGAAAGTTGTACAGTAATGTGGTCACCATCGGGTTTTATTTCTTTTGGTGAAAAACCAAGTGATGTAATTTCTAACACAGCGTTAGACGAAATTTTGATGGCAAAATCGCCATTGGCATCTGAAGCAGTACCGCCTTTAGCATTTTTTACTTTAATACTTGCAAAAGGAACAGGTTCTCCTTTTTCATCTGTTACTTTTCCTGTAAGATGGTGCAATTGTGCTGTAGCAAAAGCCGAGCTAAACAAAAGCAGTGAGAATAAGATTAGTGTTTTTCTCATGTAATTGATTTTTTATGTGTAAATAATGTGTACGAAATATCTAGTGTCAATAACACTGAAAATTTCATATTAGTCGGCAAGACTAAAGCCCGGGCCTTGTTTCGTTAGAGAAGGAATTAGCAGCAACAACAATAAAATGAAGTAATTACAGAAACTGAAAGCAGAAAGCAGGCAAACATATTTAATGCCTTTTTTCTTTCCTGAGATAATTGCAGTTTGTAATAAATAAGCTCCATAAAAATTTGAACAGTTGGTTTTTATTTGTCTACTAAATTGGTAGACAAATGTATTAACAAATCTTGAACTAAAAAATTATTTTTAAAAAAGTTTAAAATTTTATTTTGAATCCAGAAAATGAGAGGTTGTTGTAACAGTTGCATAAGCAGAATGTAAAGCTGCCAAAAAACTATTATGCACATCAGAAGCATCAACTTTTTGCCAATTTATTTCAAGACTCTTGGTTGCACAGGCATCTCCAATCAACACTATATTAAATCCAAAATCTTTTGCAGCTCTTGTTGTTGCGTCAATACACATGTGCGTCATCATACCGCAGATAATCAAATCAGTTATATTCCTGCTTTTCAGATATTCAAGTAATTCTGTTTGCAGGAAACTATTTGGATAATGCTTGATGATCAGTTTTTCGTTTTGTAAAGGCACAACATTTTTATGAATTTCTACACCAAAAGTATTGGGAAGAAAAAAAGATGCGTTTGGTTTTACAGCAATATGCTGTATATGAATGATGGGTAAATTTTCTGCGCGAAAATTATTCAAGATTTTTGCTGCATTCAAACTTGCTTCTTCGGCATTAATCAAAGGCATTGCACCTCCACTAAAATAATCATTCTGAATATCAATAATGAGTAATGCTGTATTCATTTTGCCAATTTAAATAATTACATATATTTTATATGGCAATAATTAAATTACATTCATTAAGCTTATAAAAATGCAACTTAATTTTAGTCTTTAGTATTGAACAGTTAAGCAACTTTATCTTTAATAATTGTAAAAGAATATTTTCTTCCTGTTTTGTACAGGGTATTTATCAGCAGAGAAGAAACATCTTTTAATGTAATATTTTTCCCTCTCTTTATATATTCGCCTGACCGGTTGCGCCTTTGTTGAAAGTTGATACTGTCTTTTCTGTTACAAACAAAAGAAGCAGACTGTAGTGTTGAATCGAGATGTTCAAATTCAGAAGCTGTAACATCTTTTAATTCAATTGTTGCAATAAAGCTTGTCATATAATTTCTTTTATTCAGAGAATGATTTATTTTGAAGAAGTACTTTCTGCCTGATGTAATACACGTAAAAAATTGCCGCCCCAAAGTTTTTTTATGTCTTCATCGCTGTAACCACGTTTCACTAATTCTTTAGTAACATTCAATGCTTCACCAACATTGGCAAAACCGGCAACACCACCACCATGATTAAAATCGCTGCTTAAGCCAACATGATCAATGCCTATCAATTTAACAGCATAATCAACTGAATTTATATAATCTGAAAGTGTTGCATATTTCCATTCATTTCTTGAAAAATTAAGATAGGCTGTCTGGTATTTTTTATAATCTTCTGCACTCAGTTTTTCTTTGGGATTATCTTTTAAAGGCGTTAATCCAAAAGGTTTTGCAACAGCATTCAAATATGCCTGAGTAAAAGCTGAATCTTTTTTAAGATATGCCGCAAACGCTACAATCTGCACTAGGCCGCCTTTTGCAGCAATAGCTTTTAATTCTTCATCCGTAAGATTACGTGTAACATCAACAATATTTCTGATGCCGGAATGCGTTGCAATAACAGGTGCTTTGCTTAATTCAACCACTTTATAAAACGCAGGGGTTGATAATTGAGAAACATCAATTAGTATTCCCAATTTATTTAAACGCCCAACCGCTTTTTCTCCTAATGCTGATAAGCCAACATTTGGCTCATCTCCGTAAATCGGCCTTGATGATCCTGCAAAATCTGTATTGCCTGCATGATCAAATCCAAAAACACGAACACCTTTTTTATAAAAACTATCAATAAGATTCAGATTTTTATTAAACCAGAAACTATTGAGGAAACTCAATAAGATAGCATGTTTGCCTTCTTTTTTAATTCTTTTAATGTCAGCATAAGTTTTTGCAAATTCTAATTTATCAGGATGTGCATTTACCCAACGCTGCAATGCTTCATATTTAGCCTGCACTTTCTTTTGTGCAGCTTCATTATTTCCGGGTGAAGAAATATCAGGATCAGCAAACAGAGCAATGGTTGCAACATCTAAACCACCTCTTTCTAATTTAGGCAAATCAATCTGGTCAATGGTTTCAATGCCGGCATCATTACCCGGTGTATTAAAATCACTTCGCAAATCAATATGAGCATCTGCCGTAATTATTTTTTTATGCAGTTTTTTTGCCTTGCTGTCAATATCATCGTTCTTAGACAATTGTGCATTTACCAAAGCACCGATGCTGATGAGCAATACAATTAATGTATTTTTTTTCATGGTGTTATAATTTATAAAATTGATTATTGATAAAAATGTGTTAGAAGTTTATCACCGGTGCCTGCATTTGAATAAAGAAATTTTTTAATCAGATTACTGATAGCTTCAAATTCCAATAAAAACCCATCATGTCCAAACTGTGAGTTAATAACTGAAAGTTCTGCATCGGGTATATAATCAACCAGCGCCTTCTGTTCATTCACCGGAAATAATAAATCCGATGAAATACCTATCACCAGTGCCTTTGCTTTAATTTTTTGCAATGCATATTCAATACCGTTTCTGTTTCTGCCAACATCGTGATGATCCATTGAACGGCTTAAAAAATAATACGAAAATGCATTAAATCGTTTCGCTAATTTTTCTCCCTGATAACGCTGATAAGTTTCTGATTTAAATATTTTTTTATCTGCTTCAGCAGTTTCATTATCTGATGCAAAACCTTTTTGCGAATGATTGTAAGTTGCATACTGCCTGTAAGAAATTAACGCAATACTTCTTGCAATCTTCATTCCCTCAATGCCTGCATTTTTGTTTTTTTCTTTCCAGGTAACATCATTTTCAATACTCCATCTTTGCGAAGTGTTAAAAGCAATGGCCCACGGAGAGTGCACAGCATTGGTTGCAATAGGAAAAATATTTTCAAACAAATCCGGTTCTTCTATTGCCCATTCTAATAATTGCTGCCCGCCCATCGAACCACCAATACCAATATGAATTTTTTGAATACTTAATTCATCTTTTAAATGTTGATATGCTCTTATCATATCTCTGGTTGTAAACCATGGGAAATTATGATAAAACGTTTCACCGCTTACTGCATCAATATCAAGCGGAGCAATACTTCCGTAACAACTGCCGGGCATATTTACACAAACAATAAAATACTTTGCCGGATCGAATAATTTGTTTTCGCCAACTAAACCCGGCCACCATTCTGCAGGATCGCTGTTGGCGGTTAATGCATGAAATATCCAAACAACATTTGTTTTACTTTCATTTAATTTTCCATGCGTGGTATATGCCAAATGAAAACCCTGCAATGTTCTTCCGCTTTCTAAAATAAACGGTTGGTGATATGTAAAAATCCTGAACGGCAATTTTGTTTTTTATTTTTTTGTTTTCAAACTTTTTAACTTTAATCGGCTGCGGTTGTGTCACTCACTTGTACGCATGATTCTCTATTCGGCAGATGATACTGCAAAAAAATAATGAATAATAAAATTGTACTTCAACTTTTATTTACTAAAAGCTGAACAATGATATAAACGCACAAGTGTGCGACGCAACAGGCGTTTCACAGATATTCAATAGCTTGGTTCCAATTAATTCAACACCAATTCAGGCGCATGAACTTTTTGAAATGCCTGCTCAAAATCTGCTTTAATATCTTCGATATGTTCAATGCCAACGCTTACCCGCACTTGATTTGGAAGTACACCGCTTGCAATTTGTTCGGCTTCTCCCAACTGCTCGTGTGTTGTAGATGCAGGATGAATAACTAATGTTTTTGCATCGCCAACATTTGCCAAATGACTTGCTAATTTTAAATGATCTATAAACTGCGTTGCTTTTTCTTTGCCATCTTTAATACCAAATTGTAACACACCTCCATAGCCATTGGTTAAATATTTTTTGGCGAGTGAATGATACGGGCTGCTTTCTAATCCCGGATATAAAACATAATCTACCGAAGGATGTTGCTCTAACCATTTTGCCAATGCCAATGCATTATCGGCATGGCGTTGAACACGCAATGATAATGTTTCTAATCCCTGTAATAATAAGAATGAATTAAATGGTGATTGAGAAGAACCATAATCATGCAAACCTTCTACTCTTGCACGAATGATGAATGCAATATTTGGTAAACCAAGCGGATTTCCTTCGCCGAATACTTCCCAGAATTTTAATCCGTGATAACCTTCGGATGGTTCGGTAAACTGCGGAAATTTCCCGTTAGCCCAATTATAATTTCCTCCGTCAACAATAACGCCGCCGATAGTTGTACCATGCCCGCCAATCCATTTGGTAGCAGACTCTACAACAATATTGGCACCCCATTCTAATGGTTTAAATAAATAACCTGCTGCACCAAAAGTATTATCAACAATTAATGGCAAATCATATTCTTTTGCCAATGCTGCAAACTTTTCAAAATGCGGAATATTTAATTTAGGATTACCGATTGTTTCTAAATAAATAGCTTTTGTATTTTTATCAATAAGCGGAACGAATTTTTCTACATCATCACCATCGGCAAATCTTGCTTCAATGCCCAAACGTTTGATGGTTACTTTAAACTGATTATAAGTGCCGCCGTATAAATAAGAAGTAGAAATAAAATTATCGCCTGCCTGCAAAATATTGGTGAGTGCTAAAAATTGTGCGGCTTGTCCGCTGCTGGTAGCCAATGCAGCCACACCGCCTTCTAATGCGGCTATGCGTTGTTCAAATACATCGGTTGTTGGGTTGCCGATGCGTGTATAAATATTTCCAAATTGGCGAAGCCCGAATAAATTAGCTGCATGTTCTGCATTATCAAAACCATAAGAAGATGTTTGATAAATAGGCACAGCACGTGATTTGGTAGTTGGATCTATTTGCTGACCGGCATGTAACTGTAATGTTTCGAAATGTAATTTGCTCATGAGTGATAAATTTTATGTGATGAATAATATGTTTGAAAATTGGAAATAACCTGTAACTAAATGAGGAATGAATGTTGCGCATAAAATAAATGCGCTAAATAAAATCAACAACAACAACAACAACTGTACATAATTTGTACGAGGAAAGAAGCGTAAGATATGTTTGAACGTTGTTTCATTAATTACTCTACAAATATAGTAGACTTTTAAAAATAACCAAATCTTTTTAATCTTTAGGGCTAAATTATATTTTGAAGTGCTATAGATGCTCAGCTCCGTTGAGAGTTTTTTCAGCAATCATTCCTGAAATAGAAATATCAAATGTTTTATTTTACACTTACGCTGTTATACAAATAGGGCTCAGGCACTGCTGGAAAGAAATCTAACAGGAATAATGCGATTGACTGGAATAGTAATGGGGGCAATTAGATAACCTTTTTTTCATGCTGCTATTCTTATCACCATGCCTTTCAAAACTTAACCGAAGCTATTTCAGTATCTCAAAATATTAATTAAAACATTTTTATAGTTTAATGAGTAACAATTTTAATCCTACTGAAGAAGGAAACTTTATTCCGTTAAAACTTAAGGCCGATAGTTTGGTGATAATAGCTACAGCGTGGAAAAGCTCTCTAATCCCTGATAATTATAAACCAACTGAAACTAAAGAAACATTGGAACAACTGATTATTAAATGTACAGCCGTACCAAAAGCGGCGAAACAAAATGCAGATGCAAATGACTTCAAAAAGCCGATTACAGCAGCATACAATACATTTCATAAAATAGCAACGGTTTACAAAACAAAAGATTAAAAAAGTCTCGTATTGAATGCGGGGCTTTTTGTTGAAATATTAAATGAATTTGTAAAAAAGCAGAACTTTCACCAATAATTTATTTTACTTCTTGTTATTGATGATTGAAGTGCAGAAAAATTTAAAAACAGGAATCAGAATCATAAATAACCCAATCATCACTAAAATTCCGGAGGCTGCAAATATTTTAAAATAAGGTTGTAAATGATCAATCATCACTGCGAAGAAATTGTGTTGTTGCGTATCAATGCTTTTTGCAATACCGCTGCTAATAAGCGATCCCCAAAAAATAAACAAAGAAATATTCAGTAAAACAATTGCGAAGCCGAAATATTTTTTCAGTCTTTCCATCAACAATTCATTCATTTCATCAATAACAAAAAATACCGAACCTAATAGCAGCATAGTGTTAATGCCAATGGTTGCACCCATGGCATGTGCAACCGTAATATGTGTGCCGTGTGTGTAAAGGTTTATGGCAGGCACAGAAATAGTAATTGCTAAAACCAGATTTAAAAATATCCATGCGTCAGAAAAAGAAAGCAATCTGAACGGAAGATGATGATATTTAAGTTTTGCTTCAATATAACTTTTTCTGAAATTATAAATGATTTTGCCAAGTACCAGTAATTCCGTCATACTGATAATGAATGAAACTTCTTTTACAATGGGTGATGACGGAACAATATATGTATGATGCCCCCAATTGAACATTAAATTGGTTAATCCCAGAAAATAAAAGAAAAATGCTGTTTTAGATTTGTTGATTTTTTTATCTCCGGAAATAGATTCCATTACAAACATAGAAGTACCGTACACTAACATATTCCATGCCCCCACCATCGATCCCAAAGCCTTCCATTGTACTGTAAGATCTCTTACAATGTTTTTATTAAAATAGGG
Organism: Chitinophagaceae bacterium; assembly: GCA_036260755.1. GTDB lineage: Bacteria > Bacteroidota > Bacteroidia > Chitinophagales > Chitinophagaceae > CAIQDX01. Next base: position 8,267 of record DATAMD010000036.1, read on the forward strand.
AAGCAGCCAGAGATGCGCTTCCGTCATGGTTATGAAATAAAAAATTAATCCTGTTGACCAGCTCCAGATATACACAGGGGCATGGTTAAAGGAAAACGTAATTGTTTTAAAGAAATTGATCATGAAAATGATCCATGAAAATAAAATGATTAAACTGATCCATGGCGGGAATTCTAGATATTCTCTTCCGGAAAATTTTCCTGCAAAGAAAAAACTTAGGATAATTAATAAAATAGATAATTGCAAAGAAAAATGAATGATACCCAATTTTACGGAATAAAGTTTTCGCCCGGCTACTGTAGGCAGGAAATAATAGATACAACCTGCTGCGGTAGAGAAAATGAAATTTATGACCAAGTACACATGTAAAGGCCTTACTTTTTGAAACGCGAGTTGTTCCTTCAAAAACGATGGTAGTATATATTGCAGGCCTCCAACAGATCCGATAAAAAGGCCTATCAGTAAGGAACTCAATCCCAGTACAATAAATAAAATCCCGACTTTTTTATGATCCATACTATTTATTGTTTTTATAAGTGATAGCGTTTGCATCAACATATTTCAGGAATGCAATCACATCATCTATCTCCTCTTTTGAAAAATGAAAATTGGGCATACGTGCACCGCCATATTGTAAAAAAGTTCTTGCATATATTTCGCCTCTGTTCTTATCAGAGATCACAGTGGTAAGTTCGGGGCCTAAAAAGCCACCCATGCCGAATAATTGATGACAGGAAGTGCAATTGTTTTTTTGGTAAATATTTTTTCCGGCCTGTTCCTGTAAACTCATTACCGATGCTGTATCTGTGCCATAGGTATAAACCCAGGCACTGTAACTTATGTAAGAAATGAACAGAACAATAAAGATTACCGCCTTTCTCAATATTCTATACGATTTTAGTAGACAATAAAGAATCAACAAATTTGCTTTTTAAGTTGCGTATTGAAGATGATTTATATCATGTTTCTCGGGAAACAATCTGGCAATAAGTCGCCGGCTGTTATTTTGATGCTGGCAAATATTTTTATGAAATCCCAGTTGCGTCGCAAAAAACCAGAATATTAAAAAAAATAAATTATTTAGTTCCCATTTGATTTCACAGGTAAATAAAGCA
>DATAMD010000038.1:0-4929 GCA_036260755.1 Chitinophagaceae bacterium
ACATATTGGGAGCGATCATCGGAATAAAATTATCGCCGTCTTCCCATTTCCAATCTTTGCTGTTTACATCGATAAATGCTGACGGAACAGATTCGAAAGATATTTCTGTAAAAAAAGGAAACCGATTGCTGTAACTCTGTATGGATGCCTTAAACCTGCTTGGGGTAAGGATTCCAACATCATCAATAAATTTTTGCTGTTTTAATTTATTGATATCTTCTTCTTTAAAAGTTGCGGTGCCGTAAGTTTTATTATTTAAGATTTTATTCAGCACCAAAAAATTAGCAATACTATCTTGATTGGTTTTACTGTGCAGCAAATCGTTATAATTTATTTGTATTTGCACCGCAGATAAGATTAATAATAATGCAACCGATAAACCAATAATGGCCATCACAAATCTTGTGCGACCCGAAGAAGTTTTGATTAATTTTCTTAAAAGTTTATTAAGCATATTTTATTACCCGAATTATTTTTTACAACAATAATTTTCTGCTGTAATTAAAATGTTCATCTTCATCCAGATCGGTTAAAATAAATCCTGCATTTCTTTTGCTGCATTCTTCCGCTACCAATGCCGATGCTTTCGAAATATTTTCATGATCTAAATGACTGAATGGTTCATCCATAAACAACCATTCAAAAGGTTGTATCAATGCACGGATGATGGCAATGCGTTGTTGCTCGCCGTAGCTGCACAATCTGGCCCGTTGGTTTAAAATGCTTGCTACACCCAGCTTTCCGGCCATTTCATCAATCATATCTGCTTCATAAAATGGCGGTTGCAATACACGTTTTAATTCTATATTTTCTTTAGCGGTGAGATTTGGGAACAATCGCAAATCCTGAAAAACGATGCTTATTTTTTGCTGACGGATTTGTGCCAGCACATCGCCTGAAATATTTTTCATTTCTTTATCGTCATAAAAAATATTTCCTGAATAATCGTGACGAAGTTTATATAAAGTATGAATGAAAGTTGTTTTGCCTGTACCGCTGGGCGCTTTAATTTTTATCCATTCGCCATGCTGAAATGAAACTGTTTGATTCCATACATCGGAACTGCGTTGCGAAAATCTATCCTTCAGCGGAACAGGTACAATTTGTTTCAGTGCGATTTGCATGGTGATGAAAATACGATTAGATAAAAGAAGAAAGCTGCACGAATGCAGCTCTCTTTAAAATATTTATTTTAAAAATTCCCCATTGATGGGTCTAACAATAACAGGTGTTCGAAGGAATCATCGTTTTGATGGTTCTTTACATAAGTGCTGCTGAAGTTGGTAAACAAACTCATCAGGGTAACCAAGCTATTTTGTTTTTCATTCTTCAGCCGCAAATTAAATTCGCTTGCAATTTTTGTTCCGTCGTAATTACTGCTTGTTGCAATAATATCTTTAAAAGTATTTTTTGCAGTGGCATAAGCAATGCTGTCGCCCGAAGGGATTTTATTTTTATTAAAGCCTGAAATAATACTTTCGATATTGATGTAAGCCGCACTGGGCTTATCTTTTATTTGATTGATGACATCGCTGCTTATATTCGCCTTGCCTGTTTTAGAAACATATTGTGCATAGGTTAAAGAATCGCTTGCAACAATTAAATTCTTATCATCAACATGAACATAAATTCCAAATATCTGCAATAAACCTCCTGCTTTATATTCGTGGTTTTGTTTTACAAGCAAACCATTGTCGACAGCTTTTTGCATTATTTTATCGAAACTTTTTTTATCACCAACGGCTGCATTAAAAATTAATTTTACCGGCGGCTCCTTCCCGGCCGATGCATCTTTTCCCGAAAATTTTTCAGGGCTCAAATCAGAAAACGCAACGGCAATATCACCTTTCAAACATTTAAACAGATCGTCGCTCGAAATATTTAATTTTTCTAAGTAAGTGTTTGCCAATGCATCAACATCCAGCTCTTTTAATATTTCATTAAACACCTGCGGATTAACAGAAGCCAATAAAAATCCGTTGATATTTTGCGAAGGATAATTTTCTATCATCGATAAATTAACAGTTGGCCCGCTGTATTTTTTAAAGATAGCACTCAATGTTTTATTTGGATAGAAAGAAGATTTTGCAGTTATTTTTCCATCTTCAAAACTAAATGTAGAGGTGGTAAAATTATCTTTCAGCAGGTCTTCCAACTTTGGTAACTGCACCGGCATCATACTTAAATATTTCGTAAAACTGCTGCTGCCGCTGAATGTATAAGCATCGGCCTTTTCTTTAAACAGGTTCATGAACAAAGAAACAGAAGCCAGCGATTCGGATTCGCTTTGCGTATAAAATGCATCAACCTGTTTTTTTAGTTCATCGATTTTGTTGATTGATTCGGGTTCGTTAACATGCACGACAGAATCAATCGTCATCCTTTTATTTTCGGCAACATGATAAAAAGTTGCGATCACATTTTTATCGGTCCAGCTTAAACTAAAATCGTTGCCTACCTGCATGTAGCTGTATTTTTTTTCATGCACCACTTTTTTATCTTTCATCTCATCCTGTTTATGAATGAAAGCATACAACTTTGCCGAATCTTTGATGGGTGCAATTAAACTAAAACTGGTACCCTGAGAAGTGGATGAAATTTTTTTGCTTGTTGTGAAAACAAAAAATTTTTCATTCCAAACAATATTCTCCTGAAACTCTTTTAGTATTTGTTTGTGTTTTGTTTGAGAAGAATCCTGTTCAAATATTTTATTGATGATACTGTCGATATTAATATTGGCAGCCTGTAATTTATTTTTTAAAGAACCCGCATCCACCACCATAACAAACGAAGCATCCTTAGGAATTAATTTAGCTTCTTTTGGCCCTTTGGAAGAGCAGGAACTTAGTACAATTGCAACTGTAAAAAATACAGATACCGATACAATAAAGTTTTTCATTTTTATTTTATTTTGAAGTAATACGAAGATATCATTTTCGCATTGCTCTTTAAAATGAATATATGATTACTTTATAATTGCATTATAAATGGCTTCCTGAATCTTTGAGCGGATATTAAGCTGATTTAATTTATTATTATCCCTTGTTGGGTTAACGCGGTTCGAGAGGAAAATATAAACCAGATTATATTTTGGATCAACCCAAACACAAGTACCCGTAAAACCGGTGTGGCCAAAGGTTTCGGGCGATACCGATTTTGACGGATACGGGTTTTTGCGTGTTGCATTATCTTTCTCCGGTTTATCAAAACCCAAACCTCGCCGGCTTACATCGCTGTTGTATGCAGTAAATAAATCGATGGTTTCTTTTTTTAATAACCGTACGCCGTTTAATTCGCCGCCATTCAAAAGCATTTGATACAATTGTGCCAGATCGTAAGCATTGCTGAATAATCCTGCATGTCCGGCAACACCACCAAACATTGCCGAACCTTCATCATGAACATCGCCATGAATTAATTGCCGGCGAAAATGTTTTTCGAATTCTGTTGGAACAATATTTTCCAACGGCATTCTTTCTCTCGGCCTAAAAGTTGTTGTTGCCATTTGCAAAGGCAAATAAAAATTTTGCCTTGCATATTCATTCAAAGGCAAACCACTAACAGCCTCAACAATTTTTCCCAGGAAAATAAAATCATTATCGCTGTAGATATAATGGCTCGGCGCTGTTAACTTGCTTTGCAGAATCCTTTTGTACAAAGTATCTTCCCAATCATTGCGCACATATAAATTTTCTGCTGCGCGAAATAAATGTTGCTCATCTTTTACTTTCGAAAAAATATTCCAGTTAGGTTCGCCGGTTGCGGTATCAATCACTTCGCGATAAAAAGGAATAAACTCTTTTAATCCCGCCTGATGCAATAACACATCTTTCAATTTTAAATTTGCTTTATCAGTTTCTTTCGTCCAGCTTAAATAATCGCCCAATGTTTTATTGATATCAATTTTACCTTCTTCAACTAATTTCATTACCGAAACCGTAGTTGCAGAAACTTTTGTTACCGATGCCAGATCAAAAACCATATCAACATTCATGGTATCTTTTTTATCGTAGGTAGTATAGCCAAACGCTTTGTGGTAAACGATCTTGCCGCCTTTCGCCGCAAGCACCACACAACCCGGATAAGCAGCTTTTGCCACTCCATCGTTTGCAATAGAATCGATGATATTTAATTTTTCCAAACTCATTCCAACAGTTTCGGGAACAACTTTCGGAAAGAAATTATTATACATAATTCCGTCACCAAATTTTAAATTATCGCAAACAGTAACCGGCAATTTTCCTTTGGCTTCAATTTTTCCCTGCAACCAATCAGCTGTTGCCTGTTGCGTAATATCATCATCTTCGTAACAAGCCAATAAATTAGGTGCATTGCAGAAATTTTTTATGGCGTACGGATTTCCAAAAACCAATGTGATGCTTTGATTTAATTGCTGCAATTCATTCATCAAATAAACAGATGCATTGCTTAATCCAAAATTATTTGCAGGTCGCCTGCTGTAATTATGCAAACCAATAATTACAACATCGTAATTTTTTTCTTTGATGGATTGAATTAATTTTTCGGCACCGGCACTATCACTTTTATCGGTTGGAATTATTTTATGCAAATCATCCATCACCTGATTGCCAATTGATGCTTTACTTCCAAACAAATAAACATCAGCATTATTTTCGGTTCTTAATCTTGATGCAATAGCATTTTCTTTTGCAGCGCCGATTGAAATGTATGCGATCTTTTTCACCTCACCCCCAACCCCTCTCCTCGAGGAGAGGGGAAGAAGCGTTCTGCTATTATTTTCACGTAACAAAGTGATGGCGTTTTTTGACAATAAAGAATCTATTTTTTTTGTTTGGATATTTAAATCGGCAAGTAAATTTTCTGTTTCGATGGGTTTAACAGAATTCAAGCCCAGATTGTATTTCACCAGCAACACTTTTTTTACTCTTGTATTAATCTCTTTCCATT
>DATAMD010000041.1:0-2484 GCA_036260755.1 Chitinophagaceae bacterium
ATGATGGCCGAAGTGGTCTTGACCAATGGACTAATGTTGATCGTGATGATATAAATTAAAAGGAACGTTTTGTGAAATATATTAAACTTTTGACCTTTATGATGACTTTAAATTTTAGTGTACACTGTGTCGAAAATTGGAATTCAATTAATCAGATTATTTGTGAAGAAAAACAATACTTTATGTCAAGCAGTAATTTGTGTTCTGGTTCAACAACAAATTTGGATGATTCACTTTTGATTATGTGTTGTTTTGGTAAAGATACTATTAAAGATTATGCTAAGTTTAACACTGTTTTGGATCGGCTTTTGCGAATCGCATGCTGTAAGTCTAAGTATTGTAGAACGGTGCTTGATGAAACAGCCTTTAAAGTATTGCTATCTTTATTAGATGTATTAGAAAATCGTGAAATTAAATATCAAATTTGTACGTTTCTTTATGAAAAAAGAAATTATAATTTTTTAAAAAACAATACTGTGTTGGTTAAAAAAACAATTTTTAAAGAACCTATGGGTGGTACAGAAGCAGCGTTCTTATTGCTATGTGAATTGAATGAAGATGATATCAAAAAATTGCGAAACGAATATAATTTATTATTTCAGCAGCAAATCCCGCTTTATGCAAGAATCCGCTTTGGTGAAAAAAATTTGGAAGACACATTGATTGAGAAATTTAATATTGAGACAGTCTTTGAAAAAATGAAATTTCAAATTAAGCAAATAGAACTAGCTGGAACAAAAAAATGCAAAATTGCCCTGGTACACTCTCTTGGTACAAAAGATCTAATTCAGGAATCAAGCCAATACAGCTATTCGATAAGATATTTCATTATTGAGGCACTAGGAAGATTACATCCGGAGGTGGCATTACTCAATGACGATTTTCAGGATTATATTAGTGAAATAGAAGAACACCATTCAGAAAAAAATAATAATGTTAAATTAACAAAAGCGTTTTACGAAAAGTTATATTCCTGGATCGATAAGAAATATGGGATAAAAATAAATGAATTAAAGAAAGCCGATTTTCTGTATTCCTATGAGTTAGAAAGATATTATGACGAAAAATAAATTAAACTTATAAATGAAATTTGAAGTCGCAATAATATTAAAATTCAACATAAGGGGTGAATACTGAACTTCGCATTAAAAACTAGTGGTAAAGAATCTTGGTATGTTAAAGTTTTCGTTAAAATTTTTCATGGGATGTGTAATCTGTCTGGTTGGCATTTCACACTCACTAACCCTGTTGTTTAAAAATTCATACGACACCAAGACACAGTGAAATAAGGCTGAAAAATGGAATCGATTTCAAAATGGTATACGGAAAAATTGTATATGTAAGGCACCATCGTGTGTCTCAGAGCTCTTTGATAAAAATTTGGGTATAGCGAAGAACATAGTTCTGAAGAATGACAGCCAGTAAAGAAGAGAAAAATTGCTTGAAAATAAACTATCTGTATTTTCAGGCAGCCTTTTTATGAGCGTAATAATGTTTAAGGAGGCCACCGAGCTCTTGAACACATTTTACGTTTTCCGGTTTTGTCTCGGTTTCGGGGTAATCATAGCCAGCGGGAATAGTATTATTGATTCCCTGGTGAGGGCGATAATGATTGTGGTATTTCTCAATGCATTTAACAGTTCTGAAAAGGCGTTGTTCTCCAAAGATAATGAGATTATCCAATGTTTCTCTGACTTCCCGAACAAACCGTTCTGCAAAGCAGTTATAAATAGGTGTATGTACTGGTGTTTTAACAATTTTCACACCTTGCGGTTCCAGCACTTTACCTAATTCTAATAATGAACAATCATGATCGTGAATGAGATACTTGCATTTCATACTGACATCATCCAACCACATTGAGAAATTTTTAGCTTGTTGCGAAACCCAGGATGCAACAGGATAAGGAGTGCAACCAGCTATATATACTTTCTTTGTGGAGATGTTAATAAAAAACAGGACATAACAAGTTACCAGACCACCAAGAGTCCATACTTCTTCAGTAAAAAAGTCCGCAGCCCATCGGTCAGGCTTGTGAGCGCTTAAAAACTCTTTCCAATCCATACCTTTTCTTTTTGGTGATGGAGGAATGCCGTGTTCAACCATTACATTGCGCACTGTTGTGCGGGAAACAATATGACCAAGTTTTTTCAATTCGCCAACGATTCTGGTGTAACCAGAGCGGGCATTTTCGGACGCAATACGAAGAATAAGAGAAACAGTATCCTTATTTTTACGTGGCCTTCCGGGACTTTTCTTTCTTTTGTCTGTATGGTTATGTTTATCTCTTTTCATTTTCCTGTGCCAGGCGAGAATCGTCTCAGGTTTAACGATAGAGCAGATATTTCCAAGCCACTTTTTAATTGGAAACCCTTTTCGTACCAGTTCTTCCCGGTCAGCATCGGTAAGCGGAACTCGTTTACCGAATTTATTTCGCAGTATCCTGTTTTCCGCAATAAGAAAATCTATGATTTGTGCGGAGTT
>DATAMD010000043.1:0-1958 GCA_036260755.1 Chitinophagaceae bacterium
CGTTTAACCAATCGATGGCTAATTCATTATAATCTTCAAATGGTAATTCGGCAGCTTTTTTATCTAATTGCGGAAGTATTTTTTTCGCGATTTTTTCGGCTGATTCAATATCATCCAAAAATTGCAGAGGCCATGACAATAAATTTTTAAACCATGCATAAGCATCGCCAAAGGCAGACTGGCCGGCCTCTAATCCTAACATGCCCGGGATAACAGAACCGGGTACCTGACCGCAAATACCTTTAATTAATTTGTCTTTTACATCATCTAACGGTGCAACCAAAATATCGCAGGTAGATGTACCAATTACTTTACTTAAATAATAAGGTTCAATTTGTCCGCCCACCGCGCCCATGTGGCAATCGAATGCGCCAATGCCGATAGTAACTGTTTCGGGCAATCCTAATTTTGCAGCCCATTCTTTTGAAATGGTGCCAACAGATTGATCTGCGGCATAAGTTTCTTCAAATAATTTTTTTGTAAATCCTTTTAACAACGGATCTAATGTTGCAAAAAATGCATCAGGAGGTAATCCTCCAAAATCCGCAGCCCATAAGGCTTTATGGCCTGCACTGCAAACACCGTGTTTTAATTTTGTAACATCATTTCCGCCGGTTAATAAAAACGGAATCCAATCGCAATGTTCTACCCATGACTGAATATTATTTCTTACTGCTTCATCTTCTCTTAAAATATGCAACAGTTTTGCCCAATACCATTCGCTCGAATAAATGCCGCCAACAAATTGTAAATAATTGATATCAAATTTTTCTGCGTGCTCGTTTATTTCAGCGGCTTCTTTAACCGATGTGTGATCTTTCCATAACACAAACATGGCGTTAGGATTATTTTCAAACGCAGGCAACAAAGCCAACGGAGTGCCATTGACATCAACAGCAATAGGTGTTGAACCTGTTGTATCTACAGAAATACCTTTAATGTTTGCAGCAATATCGGCCCCTGCTTTTTCTAAACACTCTTTTATTGTTGACTCTAATCCTTCTACATAATCTAAAGGATGCTGGCGAAACTGATTAACAGCAGGATTGCAATATTTTCCCTCTTTCCAACGGGGATAATAAAAAACTGATGTTGCTATTTCTTTTCCTGTTAAGGCATCTACAAGAATGGAGCGAACAGAATCTGTTCCGTAATCTACTCCGATAACATACGCTGAACTTGACATAATTTGACAATAATCGTTAAAATGATTTGCTAATATAAACCTGTTTTTTTATAATTGTATAAAGTACACTTATTTTTTAAAATAATTATTCTCGCCTCTTCCCTGCTCTCCATGAACTGAAATTTAATTATCTGAAATTTTTATTCTAATCACCTGAAAAGAATAAGGCATAAGCTTTATTGCGATGTTTTTATTTTTTATTGCCAGAGATTCATCTTTGGGAGCAATTGCTACGGGATAAAGAAATGAGTTGGCCTTATTCAATTCATTGCATGCCAACACTGTGACTGAAGCAGTTGCTGAAAGTTTCTTTACCCCGTTGACTGATATATTTTTTATTTGCTCTTTTCCCGAAACATTTACAAGTTTAATAATCAAATCATGAGTTACCTGATCGGTACATGCAGCAGCATACAAACTATCTTGCCCTGCAATTATTTCGTTATTTAAAACAATAGGTACTACCTGCGAGCCTTTATTAAGCGAGTACATTTGCTGCACATAATAATTGGGCGAAGCATAGGATTGTAAATTATTAAACCAAATTAAATCGGGTGCCCATTGCCAGCCATCAATATGGGCAAACAAAGGAGCATAAGAAGCCATAGAAACCGCATCTGCATTACGTTCCAAGCCTGTCATAAAAGCAGCTTCGGCTAAAGCACTTTGCCAATTATTTTTTTTATCGGCATCATCAGTTAAGTTAGAATGCGCGGCATATTCGCCCGCAAAAATTTTAGAACCATTTCTGTCATAGTTGTCATAACGTTTT
>DATAMD010000051.1:0-5341 GCA_036260755.1 Chitinophagaceae bacterium
AGTTGTTGGCCAGCAACCCTTTGGCGGCGCACGTTCCAGCGTTACCAACGACAAAGCGGGAAGCATTTTAAATTTATATCGCTGGTTAAGTGCCAGAACAATTAAAGAAACTTTTAATGCGCCAACAGATTATAAATATCCTTTTTTACTGGAAGAATAAAAGATGATTCATGTAATGCAGTTGAAGTGTGCGACGCCACTGAAGTTTAATTGAAATACCACTGCCTGTTACAAAAAAATTATCTCAAATTATTTATGATGTAAAAAAATTATATGCAATATGCCAAGCCTCTAACGACAGAAGATGCACTGGAATTAGAAAACTTATATGAAAAAATTTTATCGAAAAGTGAAACGGTTTTAGGTTACCCGGTTGCCATGGATTTTGATTACAGCGAACTGTACCGGTTTTTAAAATTCCCTGTCAATAATATCGGCGATCCGTTTATTGAATCAACTTATGGCATCGGTACCAGAGAAATGGAACGTGAGGTATTGGATTTTTTTGCCGGATTATTCAGGGCCGAGGAAAACGAGTGGTGGGGTTATATTACCAATGGCGGTTCGGAAGGAAATATGTATGGATTATATCTTGCCCGTGAAATATTTCCTAAGGCGATGGTTTATTATTCTGAAAGTACGCATTACAGTGTTCAGAAAAATTTGCATTTATTGGATATGCCCAATATTGCCATCAGGACACAAGAAAACGGCGAGATTGATTACAACGATTTGCACGATACCATCAGGATGAACAGAAACATGCCAGTTGTTGTGTTTGCAAATATTGGCACCACCATGACGGAAGCAAGAGATGATGTAAAAAAGATCAAGAATATTTTTAAAGACCTGGCTATTCATCATTGCTATATTCACGCAGATGCAGCGCTGTCGGGTGCCTACAGCCCGTTTGTAGATCCGCGTCCTGCATTTGATTTTGCCGATGGTGTAGACAGCATTGCAGTAAGCGGACATAAATTTTTGGGCTCTCCCATCCCCTGCGGAATTGTATTGGTTAAAAAAACACATCGTGACCGCATTGCAAATTCGGTTGCTTATATCGGCACTGCCGATACAACTATTACCGGTTCTCGCAATGGCATCACACCATTATTTATGTGGTACACAATTAAAAGATACGGCATTGAAGGATTAAAATTAAGAACAGAAAAATGTTTGCAGGTTGCCGCTTATGCCGTGGAAGAATTAAATAAAATAGGATTGCATGCATGGCGAAATGATAATGCCATCACCGTTATTTTTTCTGAAATAAATAAAGAGCTTCGTTTAAAATGGCAATTAGCATCGGATAACGGAAACACGCATCTGATCTGCATGCCGGGTATTTCGAAAGAACGAATTGATTTGTTGATAAAAGATATTCGGGATACAAAAAATGCAATTTAGCGCTTCGGGAATAATTGATGGTTAATAATTAAAACAAACCGATGAAAAAAATTTCCCTGCTCGTTTCGATCTTTTGTTTTTTTGTTTATCACTCCTTCGGTGATGATACAATTAAAATAAAGAGAAAAATAATTGTTGTTTGGCAGCCATCGCATCAAACAGATACCGGCAAAGATTTTAGTGAGGCAGAAACATGCAACGCCATTGTTGAAGCCGCAATGAAAATGAAACCACATTTTAAAGAATATAAAGTGTGGAGCATGGGAAACGAAAATGTTCATCATTCAAATGTTGGCAGCAACACAAAGATTGAACATACTTCGGCCATTATTGATGGCAAAATATCGGGTTATGCTTACGAATTACAGGAAGCAAATAAAAAACATCCGCAGGTTTTTATTGCGGTGCATAATAACGGCGGAACAAAGCGCAATGCGGTTTGGGGATATATTCATTATGGCGATAGTTATGAATCTGAAAACAAAATATTGGCAGCAAGATTGATAAAAGCTGTTTCAGATGTAACTAATTTAGAAAACCGCGGCGTTTTGTTAGACAGCACAACAGGAAGAAATGATTACCGGTGCCAATCAACAAATAAATTAAGTTTTTATAGTTTGGATGAAAACATAAATACCGCGCCATACAGAGTGCTGCTTGAAATTGGTGACAATACTGTCAGCCGCGAATTATTAATTAGTGATGAAGGAAGAAAAAAAGTCGGCGAAGCATTAAAACTTGAATTAAGCGCATGGATCGCCGAAAAAAAGTTAGAGTGATTATTAATTCAACTCAAACTCAACAGAAAAATTCATCTTCATTTCATTCTCGGTTTTCATCATCATCATGGATGGGCGTTCTATCTTAAAATCTTCCAGCAATAAAACAAATTCGCCCGTAACAATTTTTCTTTTACCAACCAATTGATCTTTTGCAGTAAAATGAATTTGTTTACTTACGCCGTGAAATGTAATGGTGCCGGTTACATCAACCATACTTCCGTCATCTTTAACGGATGAGCTTACAAAACTTACTGTAGGATATTTGATGGCTTCGGCAACTTCCATCATGTGTGAATCGCGGTTAGAGCTTTTACTGTCGAATGAAGATACTTTAGCAAGAACGGCAACTTTAATGATCTGGTTTGTTTTATCATCGTATTGAATAACAGCATCAATATCCTTACTTGTTCCGTCCCAGCTGTGCATCGGATGAACCATGTGATAAGTAATAAACGATTTTGTTTTATCGGCTCTTGCTGCCTTCACATCAAATTTAATGAAAGCAAAAACATTCACTAAAAAAATAAATAACAATAATACTGATACTGTTTTTTTCATCTGATAATTTTATTTCAGTTTAATAACAACCATCGCTGCTGCAAAAGATGCAAATGTTGTATATGCCGCAGCACGATGGTATGGCAGCAATTTTGAATTTGGATCGCCATCAATTTGAGCAGCTAAAACATTTGTAGCAAGCATCCCTGCTAAATGTACAACCGCTAACCATTTATGTAAGCGAATAGCCGAAATACCTTTGTCTCTGTTAACCATTGGTGGCGGTGCAAACAGAGCCATCAATGCTGTAAAAGAATAAGTTGTATTTACGGTTAGTGCCAACAACTCATGTGTATCTTTTAAATTTTTGTAATTAACACCGGTACTTTCTGCACTGTATAATTTTGGGCCAACAATTGCCTGACCAATAAAGCCTGCCAGTGTTGCTACTCCGAGTATCTGGTGAGCGACTAACATCTTTCTCCTTATTTTTAAATCGTTTTCTCTTAATTCAGGCGTTATTGGTTTGCTTCCTCTTAAAAAACCATGTTCGCCCCAGGCCAATCGTTGCGTGAACAACATTTTTTTTGGAAATAATTCTTGTTTAGCCGGGGTTGATGGCTGAAGCAGATTTAATAAACTATCTGTTTGAGAAAAGGCAACTGAAGATAAAATCATTACGCCGATGAGAAGAAACATTTTTTTCATTACTTAAGTTTCAAGTTGTTTAAGGATTATAACTGCAAAAAATAAAAAAAGGTTGCTCTGTAAAAAAGAAACAAAATTTTTTCTTTTGCATCAGGGCGTAAAGATATTGATAAAGCAACAACTGTTGCTCTATAAATCTGTAAAATTCATTTATTCAGGAATTAAGAACGCATATTTTTTATCGGTGGTTCGTCGTTAAACGGAATAGGGATATTTACAGTAACAATAATTCCGCATGGTAAATTTTTCTCAAACTTTAACTCACCATTAATGCTTTTTACGAGCAAATCCACAATGGCTAAACCTAATCCCAATCCGGGATCGTTTTGCGGTATTTTTGCATTTTTTATTTAACGGTTTAAAGTTTATCAAAGAATCGTAGCTATTTGATTTACCGCAGTCGGTAATAACAATGGAGTATATTGAATCTTTTGTATTTGTTTCAATCGAAACAGGATTTCCTTTTTGAGAAAATTTAAAAGCGTTATCTAAAAGTTCGGTAAACAAGGTTTCAATAAATCCGGCATTCACACGTAGGTTAATATCAGCATCTATATTATTTATTAAATCTTTTTCCCTGTTATAATTTTTTGCAGTATTGTTGGCAATATTTTCCAACACTTCTTTTACTGATGTACTGTTTGATTTATCGTCGTTATCCAGAACAAGATTCTTTTCCTGTTCATGCCAGTTTTTTACTTTCCGCAATAAACTAAGTAATCTGTTACTGCTTCTTTCCATATAACCAAAATATTCCTGCAATGATTCTTCATCTAATAAATGATGTTTTGATTTTAATAAGTGCAGGTAGCCGATTATGTCGTAAACAGTTGCAAAAAATTCTTTATCGGTAATTAATCTGAATCCATTTTCGATTTGAGATAACTGCACTTCTAACTTTTTGTTTATCTCTCTTTTTCGTTGCAATCTGGTATTGATGGCTTCCAATAGCTGAGATGATTTTACCGGTTTTACCAAATAATCATCGGCACCAAAATTCATTCCTTCGCGCAAATCATCATAATCCGATTTGGCAGTCAAGAAAATAAATGGCGTGCTGGTATAGCCTTTGGTACGAAGGTTTCTGATGAATCCATAGCCGTCCATTTCAGGCATCATTATGTCGCAAATCACCAGATCGGGGCTTTCTTTTTCGTACTGTGTAAGTCCTTCAATACCGTTGCCCGCGGTTACCACTTCAAAATCTTCGAATTCTAAAATTTGTTTCAGATTTTGCAATAATGGTTTTTCATCATCAATCAACAATAGCTTCGTCTTTTTCATAATATTGGATTTTGTTAAGGATATTATAGTCAAAATGGATTTTAAATGTACTGCCTTTACCTTCTTTGCTTGTTACTTCAATTCGTCCGTCGTGCATTTTCACAAACCTGTCAACAATCGAAAGCCCTAAACCATAACCGCTGTGTTCGTCAGAATTACCGGCCCGGTAAAAGGTTTGAAAAATATTTTTCAAATCTTCAGGCGGTATTCCGATTCCTCTGTCTTTCACACATAAAACAAACTCATTGTCTAAAAATTCAAGTTCAACAGTAACATGCGATTTTTCGGGCGAATATTTAATGGCATTAGAAACGAGGTTACTGAAAATATGCCACATTAAACTTGGATCTATATAAACATCTTTCGGTTCGTTTTTTATTTTCAGTTTTATTTTATCCTCGCCGTATTTTGAATTGAATCTTGTTTTAATTATTCTCTGCACCAGCGCAACCACATCTGTTTCTTTTGGTTTGAAAGGCATCTGGTTTTCTTCGAACCTTCCCATCACCAAAAAATTGCGCAGCATATCAGAAATTCTTTCCGATTCTTCATAAATATTTTCCAATAATTCGCCTGCACGCGGACTTATTTGGCCATAATCTTTTTTGATATGCATTTCCAATAACTCAGTGCTGCTAACGATTGTAGCCAATGGTGTACGG
>DATAMD010000058.1:0-2152 GCA_036260755.1 Chitinophagaceae bacterium
TGTTGTGATCTTATATTTTATCCTTTATTTTTTATTGGTGAACGGAAAAGAAATGGAATCATGGTTGTACAATAAAGTTCCGTTGAAAAACGAGAATGTGCATTTGATTGGTAAAGAATTAAACACCTTAATTTTATCGAACGCATTGGGAATACCTGTGACAGCTTTGTTACAGGGCATTTTAGGTGCTATTGGTTATTGGTTACTTGGCGTAACCGATATCCCTTTTTGGTTTGCTGTTACCTGCATTACTGCCGTAGTACCCATGGTTGGTTCTTCGCTAACATTTATTCCGGTGGCCATTTTATTATATACCGAAGGAAGCGGCATAAAAGCTGGGCTGATGTTGGTTTACGGTTTTGGATTGATGTACACACTGGATAGTGTTTTCAGGATTGCCATACAAAAACGTATGGGCAATGTGCATCCGCTGATTACAACTTTTGGTGTGATATTAGGATTAAAATTATTTGGTTTCATCGGATTGGTTTTTGGCCCCATATTATTATCGTTATTTATTTTATTAGCTAAAATTTATATCAGCGAATTTGGTGAAGAACGTACCGAACGTTGACGAGTGCGACGCCGGTAAAGCTGAACAGCACACCTGCAGCCGGCTACATAAAAATTATTTTCGTTTTTCTTTTTGATAATTTTTTGCAAAACCCGCTTTCGTACATAATCTTTTGCCGTAGTTTTCGTTAGTATAAAAAACAATGGCATGAAACCCGTTTTGCTTTTTCTTATTATTGCTGTTTTATTTACTTTCAACACGTCGTTCCGGAAACCATGTATCGGAAGTAACGATTATTATATTGTGATTGAAAAACACAAATACGAGCTAACGGTTTTTGATGCTGATGATAATGCTTTAATTATTTACCCGGTTGTTTTTGGCAGCAGAGACCTTGGCGATAAAATGATGCAGGGCGACCGTAGAACACCCGAAGGAACTTTTCATATTGTTGCAAAAAGGCGGCATGCAAAATGGGATAAATTTTTAGCTCTTGATTATCCCAACGAAGAAAGTATTGAAAAATTTAATGAACGCAAAGCCGAAGGCATTATTCCTGCAAACGCTAAGATCGGCGGCCAGATTGGCATTCACGGCACATGGCCGCACGAAGATTTTGCTGTTGACCAATATCAAAACTGGACCATGGGTTGTGTTAGCACCAAGAATGAATACATCAATCAACTCTTCAACACACTGGCGGTAGGAACAGCAGTGATTATTAAAAGGTAATTTTTATTACACGAATTGTTTATTAGTTTAATGGTTTATTGGTAGAACGATTTAGTTTTTATTTTTTATTACACTAATTTTTGCGAATTACACGAATTAATTGTTGCTGATTAAAGAATGAAACGAAATTTAATTACCAGTTTAGTTTTTATTTTTTTATTATTTAGTTTTTAAATTCTATTACTTGCCAATTTGTGTAATTCGATTTAATTCGTGTAATCACAATGAATGCAGAATAAAGAATTCAATCAACGATTTAGTTTTTACTTTAAAATCTCAGCGCCAAAATACGGTTGCAAAATTTTTGGAATATTAATTCCGTTTTCGGTTTGATTATTTTCTAACAACGCAGCCATAATTCTTGGCAATGCCAAAGAACTTCCGTTTAGCGAATGTGTTAATTGCATTTTTCCATTGGCATCTTTAAACCGGCATTTTAATCTGTTGGTCTGAAAGTTTTCGAAATTACTTACACTGCTTACTTCTAACCAACGTTGTTGCGCTGCACTAAACACTTCAAAATCGTAAGTAAGTGCCGATGTAAAACTCATATCGCCGCCGCATAAACGCAAGATGCGGTAAGGCAATTCCACAGATTGAATTAATTTTTCTACATGTGCCACCATGGCATCCAGCACATCATAACTTGTTTCGGGTTTTACAATTTGAATGATCTCAACTTTTTCGAACTGATGCACACGGTTTAATCCTCTCACCTCTTTTCCAAAACTTCCTGCTTCTCTTCTGAAGCATGGAGAATAAGCTGTCATCTTTAATGGCAGGTCATCTTCCTTCAAAATTGTATCGCGATAAATATTTGTTACCGGCACTTCGGCAGTTGGTATCAAATAAAAATCATCTTCAGTTGCATGATACATTTGTCCTTCTTTATCGGGTAATTGTCCG
>DATAMD010000077.1:0-1531 GCA_036260755.1 Chitinophagaceae bacterium
GAACATAGATGGGGGCTTCGGTTGCGTGCCGCATCATGCCGATTGTATCGGCATCCCGATTTCATCGGGACTTGTACGGAAGAAAAGCTATCAGCCAATAGCTTGTACAATAAAGTTCTGAACGTTGAAGAGTGCGACGCACCAGGCGATGCCATGAAAAACAAATGCTGGTAACAAAAAATAAAAATTATTTTCCCTTAAAAATTGCTTTTCGCTTTTCTAAAAATGCGGCAGTGCCTTCTTTCATATCGTCGGTAACAAAACATTTTCCAAATTCATTTGCTTCAACATTGAAACCATTTTTGGTGTCATCGAAAACTGCATTGACGGCTGTAATGCAGGCTGCCACTGCAATTGGGGCTTTGCTGTTAATGGCGTTTAAAATATCTTTTGCTTTTTGCAATAACATATCCTGCGGCAAAACATAATTTACCAAACCATATTGCAAAGCGGTTGGTGCATCAATCATGTTGCCGCTCATTAATAATTCCAATGCTCTTCCCTTGCCAATTAATTGTGTTAAACGTTGTGTGCCGCCATAACCGGGAAGCAATCCAAGGTTTACTTCGGGCTGACCAAACTTTGCATTTTCGCTTGCAATCCTGAAATGGCAACTCATTGCCAGTTCGCAACCGCCGCCGAGTGCAAAGCCGTTAACGCAGGCCACCACTGGCTTTGGTGCGTTTTCGATTTTAAAGAAAATATCCTGACCGCTTTTTGCCAATGCTTTTCCCTGTTCAACAGATAAACCAACAAACTCGCTGATGTCGGCACCGGCAACAAAACTTTTTGTTCCTGCACCGGTAATGATGACAGATTTTATTTCGGGATTATTGTACACTTCATCCATCACATTATTTAAATCGCTCATCACTTGTTGATTAAGCGCATTTAATTTATCAGGGCGATTAATGGTGATGATGAGAATATTGTTTTCGAGAGAAGTTAAAATAGTTGAGTACATAATTTTATGCTTTGAGTGAGGAAAGCTGTGAGCTGCGAGCTTTGGAAATAGTAAATTAATTTTTTAATATTTTTTGAAAAGCAATAATCATTTTTTGTTCTTCATCTAATTCTTTCAAACCTAATTTAATTAATTCCTGATTTCCAAAATTTAGTTCTTTTGCAATTAAGTATTGCGTTTCCAATTCAAAAGATGATCCTAAAGAAATTTCTAAAAAACGACTATAATCTTTATCACTCGATCTGCTGCTGCCTTCGGCAATATTTGAAGCGATTGAAACTGAAGCTCTTGTTATTTGTTGTGCTAACGAATATTTTTCTGCTTGCGGAAAGGTTGCAACAAGTTTATAGCTGTTAATCGAAATAGCAAAACCTTTTTGCCAAATTTTCAATTCTTTAAAATTTCGCATAAAATATTTTTTAAATTAAAGATAAATATTTTTATGCTCACGGCTCACAGCTAAAAACTCGCAGCTTTCTTTAAAAATTTCTATGTTCCTTCACCCAAACTTTTATATAATCTGCAATTTCTGTTGTTGCAGTTCCGGGATGAAATAATTTACCAACA
>DATAMD010000084.1:0-3942 GCA_036260755.1 Chitinophagaceae bacterium
ATTGAACAGGAGCGAAGCATAAACTATTTTATCTGCAGTTCGGTATTCGATAATTTTTTTGACGATAAATTATTAACGGTTGACCAGATTGAATCTATCACTTTTAATCCCAACCGGTTTATCCCTGCCACATTCGATGAAAAAGTTTTTCTTCAGGCGCATCTTTTTTTGCTGAACGGGATGAAAGACACAAAAGATTATTTTGTTGTTTTAAGAAAGGAATACGAAGCACAGTCCGCTTCGATGAAGCAATTTAATAATGCCATCAGCGATGAAGAAATCCGGAATATCACATTCGAAAAAGGCGGAAACGCAGTTTTAATGTGCCGCTATTATTTAGATTTAGACCCAACAACAGAAGAAGAAGAATGCTGGTATTTGCTGGGAACGATGATCCAGTTATCGAACGATTTGTTTGATATTTATAAAGACCTTCATCAAAACATACAAACCCTTGCTGTGCGCTGCACTGATGCATATTCAATGGAAAAATTTTTCATGGAACAGGTTAATGGCATCAGGAAAAATATTGCAACATTGCCCTATTCATCAAATAGAAAATTACAGTTCAGTATTTCAATGGCGGCAACGTATGTATTAGGGTTAACAGCTATCGACCAACTAAAAAGATTGCAAGCGAACTCTGCCAAACTGCCGTCTTTTAAAACACTGCAACGGAAAGAATTAATAGTTGATATGGAAAACCCGATGAATATATGGCGATGGATAAAATTTATTTATCAACACGGTAAGTTATTGCCAACATCAAAACAAGTTCATTAAATTTGCCAAATTAATTATGGCAATTGTACTTTTCGATAATCATCTCCGCGAACAATTATTTCCGCTTACTTTAACCAGAGCTGTTGCCGATCTGCGTTGCGGCATTCTTACTTTTAAAGAACGATGGGAATTAATATCCAAACAACCTGTTTTTATTTCTTCGGCCGGTTACCTGCAGCCGTTGTATAAAACCATTGTTGATACTGATAATATCTGGATTGATGCTTGTGTAATTGCTGATGAAGAATTAACCAATAAAATTCTTTCGTTGAAAAAAGATGAAGCATTGGTTGATGAGAAAGGTTTGGTTGCAGGAAGAACAAATATTTTTTTACATCAGGATTCAGTATCTCAGTTTTCAAAAATCATCGAAGTAAAAGATGTAAAACGTTTGGAATTTACTTTTCAGATTTTTCAGTGGAATGATTTGATGATAAGAGAAGATTTTAAATTGTTGACGAGTGGAAGAACTTCGCAGCCCATTTCGCATACCAATCAAGTCGTTTATCAGGATGATATTTTTATTGAAGAAGGTGCTTCGGTTGAGTTTGCAATATTGAATTCAACAAGCGGCCCGATTTATATCGGCAAAGATACACAGGTTTGGGAAGGCACTGCAATCCGCGGCCCGTTTGCATTAGGTGAGAATGCGTTATTAAAAATGGGGACAAAAATTTATGGTGCAACAAGTATTGGCCCTAATTGTGCAGTTGGCGGCGAAGTTAAAAATGTTGTGATGATTGGTCACAGCAACAAAGCACACGATGGTTATTTGGGCGATAGTGTAATTGGCGAATGGTGCAACTTAGGTGCAGGTACAAGCAACAGCAACGTAAAAAATACAGGCGGTGAAGTAAAATTGTGGAATCATTATACAAAAGAATTTCTAATTGCCGGAAATAAATGCGGCGTTATTATGGGCGATTATTCGAGAGTGGCCATTAATTCCTGCATCAATACCGGATCGGTGATTGGTGTATGTGCCAATGTTTATGGTGCCGGATTATTACCGAAAGTAATTGATGATTTTAGCTGGGGGATAGATCAAAAATATGATTTTGATAAAGCGCTCGATGATATCAATAACTGGAAAAAAATGAAGCACAAAGAAATTACCGAAGCTGAAAAATTTGTGTTGAAATATATTTTTGATACAAAATAAAAATGCTGAAACTATTGTTGCCGTTGAAGTGTGCGACGCAACAGGTGTTAAATAGAAATTCAAAAGATCGTTCAATAAAAAATAAAAATCAATGAGAAAACAAATTGCTGCGGCAAACTGGAAAATGAATTTAACCTTGCAAAAAGGCGAAGAATTATTAAACGAAATTATTGCGCTACCGCATTCTTTAAATGCAGATCAGCAGGCAATTTTTGCTGTACCGTTTCCGTATCTGGCAATGGCGCAACAAAAAATGGGTGGTTATAAAAATGTTTTTATTGCTGCACAAAATTGCTACAATAAAAAAAATGGTGCCTACACCGGCGAGGTAAGTGTTGAAATGTTGCAGTCGTTAAATATTAAATATGTTGTTTTGGGACACAGCGAACGCAGAGAATATTTTAATGAAAGCAATCAGTTTTTAGCAGAGAAAGTAAACATTTGTTTGGAAAATAATATCACACCGATTTTCTGTTGCGGCGAAGCTTTAAGTGTTAGAGAAGCAAATGCGCAAAACGAATTTGTTGCAAAACAATTGGAAGAATCTTTGTTTCATTTAACTGCCGAACAAATTCAGAAAGTGGTAATTGCTTACGAACCCATTTGGGCAATTGGTACCGGCAAAACCGCTACAAGCGGGCAGGCACAAGAGATTCATGCGTTTATACGCAGCCAGTTTGCTGCAAAATACGGTGCTGATGTTGCAGAAAATATTTCTATTTTATATGGCGGAAGTGTGAAAGCAAATAATGCAAAAGAATTATTTTCTCAGCCTGATGTTGATGGTGGATTAGTGGGTGGCGCATCGCTGGTTGCTGCAGAATTTGTTGCAATTATCAATGCATTAAAATAAATGACAGCTATTAAAAGAAGTATAGAATTACAACCGTTATCGAGGCAACATCATAACGGTTTGTTATTTTGTTTACTGCTTGAAAAAGCTGTGAAGAAGCAGGCAGATAAAATTTTAATGCGCGACTTTTGCCAATATTTTTGGGAGAATGATTTGCAGCATCATTTTGAGATTGAAGAAAAAAATCTTTCAAGATTTATTTCGTACGATTTGTTACGCGATGGAATAAACCGAATGCTGGAAGAGCATGTACACATCAGAAAGTTTTTTGAAAACCCTGATGTGTTGATTGAATATTCCATCTTCGACCAGTTGCAATTATTGATAGATAAACATATTCGTTTCGAAGAAAGAGAATTATTTCCATTGATACAAACAACCATCTCCGGTGATGAAATGATTGAATTAGGGCATGCGTTTGAACATGAAATAAATAATAATTGCAGCCAGTATCCGGTTAAATTCTGGGAGTAATTAAAACAGAACGGGTAATTCAATATTTGTAAATTCATCTAACTTATCTAAATGCAAAACTGTTGAAGTATTTTCTGCATTAGGATGAAACATCGGAATAAATTTAGCGCCATAAACAAAATCTTCATAGGAATAGGAAGTCCTTGATATTACTGTGTTTGAGAAGCTTTCGTCAAAACCGTTAACAAAGATCAATAATTCGGTTTGTGCATTTTTAATATCTTCTTTATTCAATCCAAACAAAGGACTTTCTTCGTTAATGATGTGCACCAATGTCCAATTAGAAACCATTGTGGTGGCTCTTGAAATATCTAAGGGCAGGTTAAAAAATTTTGTTTTTAAAACATCATCATCCATTACCCGCATGGCAACAGATATTTTTACTTCAACGTTTACCAAAAAATTTTTTGTGTAAGGAACCATCCTGAACATTAATGCAACGCCATCGCGGAATGGAGCAAACAACGCATTCTTGCTGTAACGGATGTATGCTCTTGGCCGCGCAAATCTTCCATATACCAATCCCGTCGTCAGCGCAAAACATAATAAACCGCTCAAGGCTTCGAATGCAGCTACAAAGCTTGCTGCAAAACCAATCGGACTAATTCTTCCATAACCAACTGTGGTAAATGTTTGCGCACTGAAGAAAAATGCTTCGCCAAATTTTTCT
>DATAMD010000090.1:0-3477 GCA_036260755.1 Chitinophagaceae bacterium
GGAAGTATCGGTAGTGGTAGTAACAGGCCATTAAATATTTCTATGGCAGGAGGGCTTGGAGTAAATGCAGCAGTTGGAGCAGCAACAGATAATAATATCGAAGCAACTAATAAATATTTTTTCATATTATTTTTTGTTTTCTAGTTTTTCAATACGCTGTTTTAGTTTTTCATTCTCCCGTTTGATCTCAATCACATACAATGTCAATTCTTCAATCTTCTTTAATAATAAAGCCTGATTATCCCCGACATCAATGCCATCCTTCTCTACTTCTTTTGTTGAAGGCATATCGGGCAAATGCTTGTTGATTTTGATGTATTGTTCTACTTCTGCAAGAGGTTTTAATCTGTAATTTTTGTAGAATACATAATCTGTCCAACCGGTTTGCGTAACAATTAATTTTTTGCTGCGGATATTGCCATTAACGGAAAGTTTTTCCGATGGGGATATTGTACCGATACCGATATTGCCTCGCACATACATATTCCCATTATCGTACATAATTACATTATTGTAAGCATCGTCAGAACTATTCCATCTAAAACCATAAGCGGCCGAACCAACAAAATATCCATTTGACGTTAAGGAAGATTTACCATCAAGTCTTATCCCGCCTCCGCTTACATCTAATTTATAAGTTGGTGCTGTCGTCCCAATGCCGACGTTGCCATTTATTAACTCAAATTGACTAGCTTCAAAATGCAAAGGAATATAAGCTACAGAATTTCTATTATAAGCATAAACTCCAATTTTCCCGGCAACTCCTGTATCTGGATCTATTTCCAAACCCGCAGCTCCATTTTTACTGACAACAAATTTCCAAATTGGATTTGTCGTCCCGATACCGACGTTGCCGTTAGGAATAATGGTCATAGTTTGTGTACCATAATTATTATAAGTACCATTAGTCATAAACCATAAACCACCATCATTATCATTTCCAATTGCTGAGATTTTTCCTGAATTAACAGCTTTTAATCTAAGGGCAGGGTAATCGTTAGAAGTTACAGTTATTCCATACCTCCAGCCACTTGCCCAGTTTGTGTTTCCTACAACTTCTAAAGGTGCGTCTGGATTAGTCGTCCCTATACCAACATTTCCGCTTGATGGGAAAGGGAATGTATTTGTTTGTGCTATTGAACTAAAGCAGATCATTATAAAAACAACTATTGCTGTAAACTTTTTCATATCTGTTTGTCTTTTAGTTTGATTTATTTAATCTTTATTCGTTTCAGAAAACATACCCTATCCTGAACTTTAATGCAGGTGTAGCCGGTATTTGCCGATAGCTTAAAAAATCCCAGAGCAATTGCATATTGCTTGTCTTCTTTCCAATCTTATACTTCTTTGTAATACCAAGCAAGCCACTTGCCTGCCAGCCTTTCCCCCAACCCGACGGATGCACATTTACCGAATCCAATGCTGTTGCTAATTGCGGCAACCAGTTTTGTTCATAGCCTCCCGTTATCCAGATACTTCCTTTCAGTTTAATATCTGCATAAGTTCTCAGTCCTATTCCCTGATTACTCATACTGATATGGTTTAAGCCATTGCCCCAGCCCAGTTTATAACTTGCTCCTGTTCCTGCTGTTGCTTTATCGCTTAATTTATATCCCAGAGTGATGGCTATATCGCTGGTTGTTGGTAAAAGTGAGTTGGTTTTTTGCGACTGGATATTAAAACCATATTCTATCCTCTTCAGGAACGATTTGGTCTTTTGTGTGTTGGGTTTAAATTCAGGCATCACCATATCGCTGCTGCTGCCACCGCCCAATTGGTTTACTTTATTTTTTAACTGATTAAGCTGTGTTTGCGCTGCCTGCATTTGTTGCTGCATATATGCCTGCGGGTTTGTTCCGCCGCTTCCTAATTGTTGCTGCAGTTGTTGTGTTACTGAACTTCTTGTTTGCAGTCCTGCCAAGGCCTGTGCTGTGCCAAGATTTTGCGGCATGGGGAACAGTTGAGCCAGCATCGAATTTTTTGCCATAAAATCTTTAAACGCAGGCAGTTCTCTTACCAGCGACATTGCCTTTTGTTCTAATTTCTGTTCATCATTTAATGTGGCTTTGTATTCATTTAATTGCTGTTGGTAGTAATACACTTGTTTATTCATACCAAGTAATTCCCTGCCTAATCCAAGTTGCTGCAGTGCCGATTGTAATTGTTGTTGCCTTTGATTGAGCAGTTGGCTGATCTCGGTTGCAGACTGCATAGAGCCCTGTACATTATTTAATGAACTGCTGAGTTGATTTAATTGATTCAGTTTATCCGGCGATAAATTGTTTAAACCGTTGCCTGCTTTTTGCAAAAATTTAGTGGCTGTTTGCAGGCTGTCTAATCCCGGAAAATAATGACTGAGCCTTGTAAGTTTATTATTTGTGGCAGTTAATTTATTTTGTAATCCTTTATAAAATTGTTCTGACTGTCCAAATAATTCTTTGGCTTTGGTACTGTCAACCGATTGCAGTTTCTTTTTTAATCTGGCTTCTTTTTTCCGGAAACTTCTTAATGCCGCGGCAGTTTTGGTGCTGATATTCTTTTGTAATAGTTGGTATTTATCATCAAGCTTTCCTACCAGTTTAATATCAGTATTTAAACCTGCATTTTGTATTTTTTGTAAGGAGGTATCTGACTGCCCAAACACTGAAACAGTCATAAAGGATATAACTATAACTAATGAAAATGTAAGAATTATGTTGTTCCTCAAAGCTGTCAGTTCCAATTTTAAAGGAAAAAAATCTGTTGTAATCAGTTGGCGGGGGACTTCAAAATTGGCACAGCGATGTAATATATTAGTATATTTTTCACGGTATTTTTTACCGTTATTTTACGGTATTTTTTTATGTATTTTATAAAATATTTGTGAGGATTAAGGACTAAAACATAGTATAATAAAATATGTTATACGGCATGATTGTTGTATAATAAAGAAATGTTATGACATTTTTTCGAATTGATTATCATTTTTTAATCTTCTTGAGATTTAAAACTTAAACTTTATATATTCTGATAAGACATAAAGTTTGATTTTTCTTTTACTTCATGTTTGAGTATTACCTTCTTCATATCTTCTTCGTAATTTGTTGCTGTTTTCATCGTAAAACACGAGCAAACTTCGAACAACACCCGAAGAAGCCAGTCTTAAGGTAATAAGAAGGTAAGGCAAAGCACCCGTAAAAGGGTACCCGTAATTAAAGAAAAAGTGTAACCAATTTTAGCTGAGACACTTATTTTTACAATAGCTTATGCTCTATTTTAATTTTACAGACAGCATCAATCTTATTTCAAAAATAACTTTGCAACGTGCATGGAATGCTGCGAAAGTTATGTGCAGTTATCAGATCGGTAAACTGATCCGCAAACCTGTGCAATGGGGTTACCCCGTTTCTGTTTCTTTCGAGCCTACCACTTCCTGCAACCTGCGTTGCCCCGAATGCCCCAGCGGGTTAAGAGAATTTAGCAGGCCAACAGGTATGC
>DATAMD010000098.1:0-2729 GCA_036260755.1 Chitinophagaceae bacterium
CGGTACTCACGGGCAATATCATCTACTTTAATAAAAT
Organism: Chitinophagaceae bacterium; assembly: GCA_036260755.1. Classification (GTDB taxonomy): domain Bacteria; phylum Bacteroidota; class Bacteroidia; order Chitinophagales; family Chitinophagaceae; genus CAIQDX01. Next base: position 38 of record DATAMD010000098.1, read on the forward strand.
CTACTTTCCATGAAGCATATAATTGAAGGATTGAATTAAGATATTCCTGTGCACCTTTTTTATTCATATCCAAACCATACATGTGGTTCATCCATTCGCATTTTGAAGATGTATCGGCAATATCATCGGCTGTAATTCCAGCAACGCCAAGCACCGGAGTTTTTGCCCAAACTGCTTGCCGCGGAATACCACGCATTACATGAATACCAAATTTTAATCCGAGTGAATGAACATAATTACTTAATGCAAGAAAGCCGTTGCTGTTGAATGCCGAAGGAAATTTATTTACATTAGGTAATAATCTTCCGTAATTATCCATAGCTAACCAAGGCACATAAGAACCATCATATAACCGTTGCTGAAAAGGGTTGCCAATGTTGCTTCCGGGAGGATTATCGAATGACCATAAAAAATCTACAACAACATATTCCCATCCAAACTGTTTTAAATGTTTGGCAATATAATCGGCATTTTCTTTTACTTCATTTTCGTGCACTGCCGAGCCGTAACAATTATAACTGTTCCAACCCATGGGAGGTTTAACAGCATTTATGTTTTGCGCATTTGCAGAAACAAATATTATACAACACAACAGGCATAACCATTTCATACAGCTTAAAAATTTATTTAGTTACCGGTTATTAATTCAACGTCTTTAATTTTTTCGCTCAGCCATATTGCCATTTCGCCCTTACCCCTGTTTGCCCAAGCATAGTAAGGAATTGCAACAAAAGGTTTTGATACCGTTTCTATTTTATTATTAACAGTATCTACTTCAACTTTTGCAACATTTGTTTTTAAAACAGTAATACCATTTAACACATCGGGTTTAAATTCTGTTATAAAATTTGCACCGGAAGGCATGATGATATTACTTGTTTTTTTGTCATTATCAACCCATTCGGCACAATAAATAATTGGCCCCATCTGCAATGCAACTTTTCCATTGTCTTCTGCAATAATTTTATTGGCAATAACACGGCGTACTTCCATCGGCAAATTCACTTCCACTTTATCTCCTTTTTTCCATTTGCGATTTAATACAGCATATCCTTTTTCGATTGAATATTCTGTTTGCTGCCCGTTTATTTTTATAATAATTTTTTTGTCGGAATTATTTTTGAACTGATATAAATCTGAAGGTATTTCTGTGTTTTGCGCCCATCCCGGAATACGAATTTTAAAATTAAATTCTGTTGTTTTGGATGGATTGATTGTAAAACTTAAATCGCCATTCCACGGATAATTATTTTGCTGAATGATTTCAACATTATTTTTTTCAACAATTAATTCTGATGTTCCGCTTATGAAAAGATTTGCATACACATTATTATCCTGTTGCGCATAAACATAACCCGGAACTGAAGGAATTAAACGCACCAAATTTGTGGGGCAGCAAGAACATTCGAACCAACCCGAACGCGAAACTTCCACATCATTATTATTAAAGTTATTGGTTACCTGCATGGCATTGGTATAAAAAAACGATTTACCGTCTAATCCAATACCCGATATCAATCCGTTGTATAAAGTTTTTTCTAAAACATCAATGTATTTGCTGTAGCCATGCAATAAAAACATTCTTTCGTTCCAAAAAACATTTGCAATGGCAGCGCATGTTTCGTTGTATGCTGTAGCATTTGGCAATTCGTAATTTTTTCCAAAACGTTCGCCATCGCCTTTGGCACCAATACTTCCCTGCACATACATTTTTTTAGTTACAACATTTTCCCAAATTTTATCGATGGCATGCAATAAAGAATCATCGCCTGTAAGTGCCGCCACATCTGCAACTGCCGAATATAAATAACCTGCACGCACTGCATGGCCTACGGCTTCATCCTGCAAAACAACAGGTTTATCATCCTGCCAGTACGAGCCGTTTTGCCAACCATCTTCGCTCTTTGCATCATAACCTTTATAATGCCCTCTTGCTTCAATAAAAAATTTTGCTGTGCTTAAATATTCTTTTTTTACCTGTGATGCGATATAATTTTACCAAGCCCATCTCTACAATTTCATGACCCGGGGCAACAGATTTTTTTCCCGGTCCAAAAACACTGCAAACCAAATCGGCATTCTTTAATGCAATGTTTAATAAATTTGTTTTTTTAGTAGCCAGATAATGTGCAGCGGCTGCTTCGTATAAATGTCCGGCATTATATAATTCGTGACTTAATTCTCTTTCTTTTTCCCAACGTACTTTACCAACCCAATTGCCAACATTATCAGGATCAATGGTACGTGCCGTATATAAATAACCATCTGCTTCCTGTGCTTTTGCAATAATATTTATTAATGAATCGAGATAAGCCTGCAGCTTTGCATCGGGATGAGTAGCCAATGAAAAAGATGCACCTTCAATTGTTTTATAAATGTCGGTATCATCAAATGGATAGTGTGTGCAGAATTTACCTTTTCTTGCGGCAGCCATCTCAAAATTTTTCACACGGCCGGTACTTTCGCAACGTGCAAAAGATGCAGGAATGGTAACAGTTCTGTTGATCTCAATTCTCGGCAACCAAAACTGATCGGTTATTTTAACTTTGGTAAAATCAACAGCTTTAATTGAATAATCTTTTTGCTGAGCATTTGTTGTTAAACCAACAAAAATCATCAGAATAAAAGCAATCGTTTTCATCTGCATATTTTTTAATGTTTTTAATTGCCCAATGTAATTCAGCATTTATTT
>DATAMD010000106.1:0-2484 GCA_036260755.1 Chitinophagaceae bacterium
TGTTGCATAACATGGCAAGTGCTCAGCAAATAAATAGGTGTTCCAAATCCCTGAAGTTCCCAATTGCAGGGCACCAAAATATTATTCCACTTTTCGGTAGAATAATTTTCAGCATAAAAATTCAACGGTCTCAATTGTGGATTGGGCGACCATTTGAATTTCCAAATACCATTCAGTGAATGTATTAAAGCATTGCTGTTTTTTTTCTCCGACAAAAATCCGTAAGCATGCGGTTTTTCTTTATTAATACTATTTACATCGGGATTTTCCCAATCGTTTATTTGCTGAGCACTTGCCATGTTATGCAACATAAAAACACAAAAAATAATTGCACAAAGAAAAGTATGTATTCGCATTTGTAAATTGTTGTTTATTTAATTATTTCTACAAACTCCGGTTCGTAAGGTGCAATGCTAAAAACGTCTTCATAATTTTTATCAAATAAAATGCTTCGCAATTTGCCTTTCAATGTTATTTGTTTTGTTTCGCCGGTAACATTCAAATACAAAAAATGGTTTTCATCAATTTGCCTTGCCATTATTCCGGAGGGAACATCAAGGCCTTTTTTAATATTCAATTCGTTGATTAAATCATCCAACAAAATATTTAATACACTTTCATTGGCAGGTAAGCCAACAAAAATGGCTTTGCCTTTGCCATAATTATTTTTGGTGATGATGGGATAATCTTTATCTAAACTTGTAATGTTTGCAAGTGTTTCAGCAGTTTTTGTTTCAATAACATCGAAGCGAGATGATTGCAGTTTAATATTTTTTTCTCCAAATTTTATTTCCAAATTTTTCCCTGAAAATGATTTTCGGGATACTTCATTCATCGATTCTGTTTCTTCATAATTGGCAATTCTAATTCCAAAAACATCGTTCAACAATCCGGGCCTTGTTGTTTTAAAGACTTGACCGTTTTCGTCCATCACCGCCGAATTGCCCGTCATTACAACGGTTCCGCCATCGGCAACAAAGTTTCTGATTTTTGTTGCAGTAGTTTTATCCATCACCGAAACTCCGGGAACAAACAATAATTTATATTTCAAATCGCTTTTACTTATTTCAACAACATTGGCATCCATATTTCGTCCATAAAACAAATTCCAGCATGCTTGTAATTGTTCATCTTGTTTTTCGTTGAACTCTCCGCCGGCTATCACACTTGGAAAAGAAAATGCCAAACCCACTTCGGGCTTAGGTTTGTACGGAAAATATTTTTCTATCTTTTTAAATTCGGTTGCAATTTTTTTATACTCGTCATATTTGCGGTTAGTTATTCCATCCCAATCAACCATTCCTTCTAAAAATTGTTCTTCTCCGGCGTGCATGCTTTGCCATGTCCATCCGCAAACCATTTGATTGCCGTAAAACAAAGTAGCATAAGCCGATTTGCGAACTGAATTCGGAACAGCATTATGTGTTGTAAATTCGCTGCACCAAAATGGTTCTTTGCTTTCGAACTGAATGCGTGATATAGCAAATAACGAATTCATAATTCCCCAACTGGTAACAAGTGTATTGCCGGGATAAAAACCTTCGCCTTCACGTTTCATTTTACCTGAATAAGCAATTTCAGACCAATCGAAATATTTCATCGGACTGAAGAACCATGAATTGGTATTGGTTAAAACATTAGGTGCATTGGCATTTACTTTATTTAATACTTTCAGCAATAAATTATTTACTTCATCCGAAACAAATAAGCGAAAGTCCAGTACTCTTTCCGGTGCACCGGCAACATAGCCCGATTGCGGCAAACCAATTTCATCCCATTCATTTATTCGTCTGCTCCATCTTTGCGAAGCCCATGCTGTATTGAGTTTGGCAATGGTTGTATATTTTTTTTGCAACCAAATAATAAACCGTTGCTTTACTGTTTCGGAATAAGATATAGGTCCATCGCCACTTTCGTTATCAATACCAAAAGCAATTAATGCAGGATAATTTTTATAATGATTAGAAATAGAATCGGCATAACGCAAAGCATATTTTTGATAATTGATGTCGCCCACATCATCCATATAACGATGGTTGGGATACAATTTATTACCGGTTGCATCTACCACATCAATGGAAGGAAATTTTTTATGCAACCAAATTGGTGAAGGATGCAGTGCAATATCGAGAATAACTTTTATGCCGGCATCGTTCATCATATTCATCACTTTATCGAACCAGGCAAAATCAAATTTACCTTCGCTTGTTTCGTAGCTGTCCCAGGCCAAATGTCCCATGCGAACAACATTTAATCCTGCCGTTTTCATCAACTGAATATCCTGTTTTATTTTTTCCAAATTTTTATCATCATGCGGATGATAGTTTGCGCCAACATAAAGTTGCTGTTCATTTGCGAAAGCAAAAACAAAACAGGTAAAAATTAAGAGTACTTTTTTCATTATTGAATTATTAAGAAGTTATGAATTATTTCGTTATTACATCAATCTCAGCATAACCAATATTGTTATTATTATGAACATTT
>DATAMD010000110.1:0-1872 GCA_036260755.1 Chitinophagaceae bacterium
TTTCTTTCGCCTATCTGTTGCCGCCACATGGCATAATACAATCCTTTCTCTGCAACTAATTCAGCATGACTGCCGGTTTCAACAACCTGTCCTTTTTCCAGCACATAGATTTTATGTGCATGCATGATGGTACTTAAACGATGTGCGATCATCACAGTAATTTGCTCTTTTTCTTCCGATATTCTGCGAATAGTATTTGTAATTTCTTCTTCGGTTATTGAATCCAATGCCGAAGTTGCTTCATCAAAAATTAATAAATGCGGTTTGCGTAATAATGCCCTTGCAATTGATATGCGTTGTTTTTTCGCCTCCGCTTAATTTTAATCCGCCTTCACCAATCATTGTATCAATTCCGTTTTCTGCTCTCGATAATAATTTATTGCAACTTGCTTTTTCTAAAGCATCATCCATATCTTCAACAGTTGCATCGGGTTTTACAAATAATAAATTTTCTTTGATGGTGCCTGCAAACAGTTGTGTGTCCTGCGTTACAAATCCAATCTGGTTGCGGAGTTCATCAAAATTCAAATCGTTGCCATCAATAGTATTGTAAAATATTTTCCCTTGCTGCGGACGGTATAATCCAACCAATAATTTTACTAAAGTACTTTTTCCTGCACCGCTCGGGCCAACAAATGCAATGGTTTCGCCCTGTTTCACATCAAACGAAATATTGTCTAATGCTTTGTATTGTGCTGTTTGATGTTTGAAAGAAATATTTTTAAATTCCAGCTCATTAATTTCACCAATATGTTTTGGATGATCGGGTGTGTGATCGACCGGCCTGATCATTAAGTTGTGAAAGTTATTAATGGAAGCTTCTGCTTCGCGATAGCTTAAAATAATATTGCCGATCTCCTGCAGCGGCCCGAAAATGAAGAAGCTGTAAAATTGTAAAGTAATTAATTGACCGGTGGTAAGAATGTCTTTAAAAATTAACCACATCAATATAAACATAATTATTTGCCGTAAAAGATTTACAAAAGTTCCCTGCACAAAACTTAATGCACGGATGCTTTTTACTTTCCGCAATTCTAATCCGAGAATTTTATAAGTGTTGTTGTTTAATCGTTTTATTTCCTGATTGGTTAATCCTAAACTTTTTACCAATTCAATATTGCGTAAACTTTCTGTTGTTGTTCCGGCCAGCATCGTTGTTTCTTTAACGATGGTTTTTTGAATGATTTTTATTCTGCGGCTCAGTACATTGGTTAACCACGATAATAACGCAATACCAACAATATAAGTTGGCATAATGCTCCAGTGTTTACTGAAAGCATATACCGAAACAAAAACAACGCCTACAATAATTCCAAATAAAACATTAATAAAATAGCCAATAAATTTTTCTGTATCAGCACGAACTTTTGTAAGAATAGATAATGTTTCGCCGCTGCGCTGATCTTCGAAATCCTGATAGGGTAATTTCATGCTGTGTTTTAATCCATCAGTAAAAACCGATGCACCAAATTTCTGGATGATAACATTTACCGAATAATCCTGAAATGCTTTGGCAATGCGGCTTACCATGGCGGTGCCTATCATTAATCCCAAAAAAAACATAACACCCCATGTAAATTCTCCCTGTGTTCTGCCAATAGTTTTTGCAGTATCCAGATGATGCGGATGGTAGGCAAATTTGTCGATCATTTTACCAAAAAGATATGGATCGAGCATCGAAAAAACCTGATTGATTGAAGCCAATAACAATGCCAGTACAATCAACCATTTATAAGGTTTAAGATATTGCAATAAAATTTTCATAGTAGTTTCCTTTTTGCTTAATACAACTGCAATAATAGCCAACAAAAAAGTATAGCATTATTGCGTGCCGTTATTTTATTTAAATGCTTTGAATTAACCAAGATACAA
>DATAMD010000113.1:0-1884 GCA_036260755.1 Chitinophagaceae bacterium
CATGCGGTATGCAAAAATATTTTTTGTTTGGCCAATGCGGTGTGTACGATCGATGGCTTGTTGTTCTACCGCAGGATTCCACCACGGATCAACAATATAAACATAATCGGCAGCGGTTAAATTTAAACCAACGCCACCTGCTTTTAACGAAATTAAAAACACACGGCATTCATCATCGCTTTGAAAACGATTGATGGCTTTTTCGCGGTCGGCGGCCGAAGTGCTTCCGTCAAAATATTCGTACACCACACCCAATTCTTTTAATTTTTCTTTTATCAAAGCAAGCATTCCTAAAAACTGCGAGAAGATCAAAGCCTTGTGGTTACTGATGTTTTCGGTAAGCTCTCTTCCAATTTCTTCTAACTTAACCGATACATTCGGGAAGCGTTCGGGTTCGTTTACAATGGCCGGGCTATCGCATATTTGCCGCAGCTTCATCAATCCCTGCAAAATAGTTAACTGCGATTTTTGCACACCTTGTGTATCAACAACACCGAGTATTTTATCGCGGTAATCGTTTCGGTAAGCATCATAAATTTTGCGTTGTTCATCTCCCATTTCGCACAACAAAATCATTTCCTGTTTTTCGGGAAGATCTTTTGCAACCTGTTCTTTTGTGCGGCGTAAAATAAACGGATATAATAATTTTCGCAGGTGATCTTTTTGTTCTTTTTCTCCAAACTTATCGATCGGTACCGAAAATTCCTGTTTAAAAAATTCCATACTTCCCAACATGCCGGGATTTAAAAAATTCATTTGCGCAAAAATATCGAAGGTATTATTCTGCAAAGGCGTACCGCTTAAACACAGGCGGTTCTTAGCTTTCAGCAAACAAGCCGCTTTGGTAACTTTGCTGGCAGGGTTTTTTATGGCCTGACTTTCATCCAAAATCACATAATCAAAATCAACTTCTACAAATTGTTTTATGTCGCTGCGCAATGTTCCATAAGTGGTGATGATAACATCGATATGATCCTGATAAATACTTTCCCTGATTCTTCCACCGCCATGATGAATATAAAATGAAAGCGATGGTGTAAACTTTTTTATTTCGTTTTGCCAGTTAAACATTAGCGTTGTAGGGCAGATAACCAATGCTTTTAAAGAACCTTGTTCTTCTTTGATATGATGAATAAATGATAATGCCTGAATGGTTTTTCCCAAACCCATATCATCGGCCAGAATGCCGCCCCACTGCACTTCGCGTAAATAATTTAACCATTGGAAACCGCTTTCCTGGTAGGGACGTAACACCTGTTTTAAATGTGCCGGCGCTTCAATAGTTTTAATGGAATGATTAGATTTTAACCGTTCGTATTTTTCTTCGAGTTGAATACTTAATTCTTCTTCATCTCTTTCGAGATATAATTCTTCAATTACACTAAAATGATATTTGCTCAGTTTTAACTGCGAAGTTTTTCCTTCGCCTACACGGAATAACAAAGAATATTTTTTGATCCATTCTTCGGGCAATATTCCCAATGTGCCATCCGATAAAGGAACAAACTGCTGCTTATTTTGCAATGCTTTTTTTACATCGGCAACAGTTACTTTTTGCTCGCCGAAAAGAATTTCAATTTTTGCATCAAACCAATCGGTATGTGAACTGATGAAAATTTTTGTGGAAGGTTTGGCCGTGTTGAAACGGAAATTTTTTAATGCTTCGAAACCAAAAACAGGTATCTGCATTTCTTTCATCGCATCAACAAATAAAAAGAACCAGTTATTTTTTAAAACATCAACACCTTTTAAAGCAAGTGTATCGCTTTCGAGCGGATGAATAAAATTTGAGTGCAATGCTTCAACCTTTTGTACAAACTCTTTTTCGGCTTCGAGGTTACGTTGGATCACCAATAATTTATCGGCCAGCGGCAAAACTATTTT
>DATAMD010000128.1:0-1930 GCA_036260755.1 Chitinophagaceae bacterium
TTGATATCAAAGACGAAGTCAGGCAGTTAGCAAAAACTTATTCAAATATTTCTATTCAGCAAAAAGCGTATGATAAAAATGATTTGAACGATACTAATATTTTAATTGTTGCAGTTAACGATATTGCGCTGGCAACAGAAATAAAAAAAGAAGCATCTGCAAAAAATATTTTAGTGAATATTGCCGATAAGCCCGAACTCTGCGATTTTTATTTAAGTTCCATCGTTCAAAAAGGGAATTTAAAAATTGCCATTTCTACCAACGGCAAATCTCCCACTCTTGCTAAACGATTAAAAGAAATTTTGTCCGAAACATTGCCCAACGAATTAAACGAGGTGTTAACCAATCTTCATTTAATTCGCAACAAATTAAGCGGCAACTTTGTTGATAAAGTAAATAAATTAAACCAAATAACTAAAATATTATCTGTGAACGAGCCGGTTAAAAAGAAAGATCATAGAAAACGAAATAAAAGAATCAGCATCTTATTTATTATTGCCGTACTTTCTGTTGTTGCAGGTTTTATTTTATCGCTGGTAACTCCTGTTGAAACCGTATTCAATCATTCGCGAAATTTTTTACAGCATTTAGATAATCGTTTTTACTGGATGATATTGGTGGGTTTTGGTGTAGAAATGATTGCAGGCAGCATGGGCATGGGTTACGGCGTAATTTGTACATCTGTTTTATTATCCATGGGATTAAGTTTGCCAATCATTTCAAGCAGCGTACATACTTCCGAAATGTTTGGTTCGGCAGCATCAACCATCAGTCATTTTCGGTTTAAAAATATTAATAAAAAACTATTTCGCACATTAGCCTTTCCCGGCGTTATCACTGCAATTCTCGGCGCATTATTTTTGATAAAGTTTGGCGACGAGTATGCTCACTTTTTAAAACCTGCCATTGCATTTTATACTTTGTTTCTGGGCATAAAAATCTTTACAAAAGCATTTACAGACCAGAAAAAAAGTAGCGGGAAATTAAAATATGTTGGATGGCTGGGCGCATTTGGCGGCTTTATAGATTCGGTTGGCGGTGGCGGCTGGGGGCCATTAGTTACAAGCACCATCATTTCAAAAGGCAGGCTGCCACGTTATGCCGTAGGCACATCGGTTGCTGCAAAATTTTGCATAACAGTTGCCAGCGCATTTACTTTTTTTACATTTATAGGCATCAGCCAGTGGCCAATTATTATCGGATTAATTTTTGGCGGAGTAATGGCAGCGCCGCTTGCAGCAAGGCTTACAGGCAAACTTCCCACCAAAGGAATGTTTATTGCCGTTGGCATTTTAGTTATCGGAATTAGTCTGCGTATTATTCTAAAATCATTTCACGTTAACGTTATTTAATTTTTTTTGTAACCGGCAGCGGTATTTTAATTTAGCTGTGGTTGCGTCGCATCATGCCGATTAATATCGGCATCCCGATTCATCGGGCTTGTACCACATAACTTTATGTAACAAGAGAGCCGAAGGTTTAAAACCTTCGGCTCTTTTTTATTGATGAATATTATTATGCTGTACAAGTGTGCGACGCAAGGAACGATGCCATGAAATACCACTGCTAAGTACAAAAAACCTACGCAGCTTTGGCTTTTTTAGCAACACTATTTTTAATAATAGTAACAACGCTGTCCATTTCATCGGCTTTGTCTAAGAAATAATCTGCACCATATTTTTCGCACTCATTTCTGTACGCGCTGATGGTAAAATTGGTAAGCACAATTACTTTGGTGGGCAATTGATTTTCTTTGATGTATTTCAATAATTCTATTCCGCTTTTATCGGGCATCCCGATTTCTAAAATTACAAAGTCGGGATTAAACGAATCCATTACCGATAAAGCATTATCTATATCTGTAGAGATTTTAAAGCTGTTGTTTGTCCCGGTTGTACCAAGTAATTCCTGCAAACGGCACGCTGTATTG
>DATAMD010000139.1:0-2356 GCA_036260755.1 Chitinophagaceae bacterium
AGGTAAACAGAATAACGAAAATAAACATCATTGCTTGCAGAAGCAGTAAGATAGCCAACAAAATTAGCTTCACTCTCGCTGGCATAACCAATTTGATGTGCCATTTCGTGACAGGCAATAAACGGAATTAATATTCGCGGAATATCGCTTCTAACCTGTGCTTCGCCGGTAAAAGGATTATAATAACCCGTAAAGCCAAAATAATTTCCCAATTGGCTGTAGAGGCTTGATTTTATTGACTTTGATTGATGCTGAAGAAAATGAAAATTGGATGAAACTGTTTGATAATTTTTATCGGCTTCATCAAAAATTTGTTGCAAAGATGGTTGCGGCAATGTGGTATCTTTTATTTGTTGGCGGCATTTGTTAACTTTTAAAATAAGTTGATTGGTTAATGCCACCACTTCTTCCTTGCAATACTCCTGTGGCTGTAATTTTAATTGGTATTCTATGCCGAAGCGGGTGTAATTCAATCCCCATAAAATATTAAACCAAATGTATATCCACATTATTCCTCTGATCAATTTTGCAATTGATTGTCCAAAATATTTCCATCTGAATTGTTCCTTAAAGATTGATAAGATAAATTTTATGAGTTTTATCAATAACCAAAAACCGAATAAAATATAAATAATATCGCCGATGCTGAATGGGAGCCATCCGGTGATGTTGCGGAGGATGATTGAAATGTTTAAATAGAAATTATTACTATAATTTTGTTCTATCCAAAATGGAAATAATTGTACGAATTGAATGGCAACAATACATAAAACGGGCAGTATCCATTTTAACCAGGAATACCCGTCAAATAACCTATTTATTTTATTTGATTCCATGATTCGGGTATAAAGAAACTAAGAATTCGTATAAATTCAATTTTCCTTTTGCCTTTTGCCCCTATTACCTTACCTTTGCCCACCCTAAAAAAACTGAACATGAGCCATCGGAGGGAATTTGAAATAGCATTTGTGGGTTTAAAACCGGGCGTTCATGTATTTGAATACAGGATTGAAGACAAGTTCTTTGCAACATACGGCGAACAGGATTTTAAAAACTGTATCTGTGATGTAAAACTGAGTTTAGATAAGAAATCGGGTTTCATGCAATTGAAATTTGATCTTATTGGCTCGGCAGATGTGATCTGTGATAAGTGCGGAAACAGTTTAAATAAGCAATTGTGGGATGAGTTTAACCTCATTGTAAAAATGGTTGATGATCCCGAATTGATGAACGAACAGGAAGAAGATCCCGATGTGTATTATATCAGTCGCAGCGAAAGCCATCTGCATATTGCCGATTGGATTTATGAGTTCGTTAATTTGAGTTTACCGATGCAGAAAATGTGCAGTCCTGAAGAAATGGGCGGGCCGCAATGCAACAAGGAAGTACTGGAAACATTGAAGAAGATGGAAGAAGAAGTGAGAAAAGATAATAACAATGTGTGGAAAGGTTTAGAAAAGTTTAAAGACATAGAATAATTTTTTTGATACCATAAATTTCGAGTTATGCCTAATCCTAAACGCCGTCACTCTCAACAACGCAGTGCAAAAAGAAGAACGCATTATGTTGCACAAGAAGTGACATTAAGTAAAGACACCACTACCGGTGAAACTCATGTACGCCATCGTGCACATGTAAGTGAAGGTAAATTGTTCTACAAAGGAAAATTAGTTGCCGAAAAAGCACCTTTAAAAGCCTAAACCTTATCTCATAAAGAGGTAACCGGTTATAGATACTCATGCTCTTTTTTTATTAAAAGGGCTTTCCTTTTTTTAACAACTTTCGCTTAAAAGTTTTTCATTACTTTTAAGGTAATTGTAATTAAACCGCACATGAACATTGGCATTGACATGATGGGTGGAGATTTTGCACCGTTAGAAGCGGTGAAAGGTTTGCAGCATTATTTATCTCAAAAGCATGATGCGGTAACAGTTTTTTGTATTGGCGATGAAGCTCTTGTAAAACCTTTGCTGGATGAATATAAAATTCCATCTGCAAACATTCAACTCATTCATGCGCCTGAAGTAATCGGCTATCACGAACATCCCACCAAAGCATTAAAAGAAAAACAAAAAAGTTCTATTGCCATCGGGTTTTATTTATTGGCAACCGGAAAAATTGATGCATTCATCAGTGCAGGAAATACGGGTGCCATGCTGGTTGGATCCATGTTTACCATTAAAGCAATTGAAGGCGTTTTGCGGCCAACTATTGCGGCTATTGTTCCCAAAATAAATGGTGGTGCGGGTTTGATATTAGATGTTGGACTAAATGCCGATTGTAAGCCCGAGCAATTAAATCAATTTGCCATTTTAGGCAGTTTATATTCTCACTATATTCTCAATATTTCAGAACC
>DATAMD010000145.1:0-2830 GCA_036260755.1 Chitinophagaceae bacterium
ACGCCGTTATTATTAAACACTGCATGACGCAACGGAACAATAATATATAAAGCAATCACTGCAATTAAATTTAATTTACCCAATTGCTTTGCGTTTAATTTTTTTCTTTTCGATAAACCTAATCTGCGCGGCAATAAATTAGTGGTTGCTAACGGACAAACATTTCGCCATAAGCCAACGGCCACAACAAATAATGCAGGTGCTACCGGAATTAAAATATTCCAAAATAATAAAATGCCTATCCTTGGAAAAAATAATAAGCAGGTTAAAATTATTGCACCAATCAGCCAAACAACGGACTGTGCAATGCGCCAGATTAAAATAGAACGGGGTGATAATTGATTTCCCGATTTAAAATCAAAATTTGCAGCAGCCATAGCAAGTTTTTAGGTATAACTGAAAAATACAGGTTAGGAGTTTGAAAATTATAAGAATGAAAAAACAAAAAAGATGACATCTCTCATGTTTCGTGAAGACAAAAATTGCAAACGTTTGCTGTTATTAAAATTGTTATGTTACCGGCTGATGTATTTCATGGCATCACCTGTTGCGTCGCACACTTCAACGTTCTGAGCTTCGAGCAAATGCTCACAGCTCGAAGCTAATAGCTCATAGCTTTCCTCAGTTGAAGAGTGCGACGCAACTAAAGTTAAATAGTGATATGCAGCCGGCTACAAAAAATTAATTTCTTAAAGTTTTGTTTTATCAATAACATCCAACAGCCCGTTTGTAAAACTGTCATCAGCTAATTGCCAGAACATAATTCCGTTAAGATGTTTTTTAATGGCATATTTTGTTTTAGCTGCGATGGAAATAGAATTGTCGAAAGTTACAAACCATTTTTTTTGTGCGTTATAAAATGTTGCTGCCATGGCTTTTTTATCGAAATGATACACATAACCGCTATCGCTTGAAAATAATTTTGTAAAATATTTATACGAAACACCTTTTAAAAAATTCCCTTTTTGATACAAGCCATTATTAATGTTTGAAACATTTTCCCATATCCTTGCATAAAATGCGGCACCGATTAATAATTTATTTTTTGGCACACCTTTTTTAATCAGCATTTTTACCGCATTATTGCAGGATTCTTTTTGATGTGCTGTTGAATACAACGCAGTGTGATGGCCTGTAACCGTGTCGTAGCCTGTAATTAAGTCGTATGTCATTAAATTAATTCTGTTAACTAAGGGTGCAACCTTTTTCCATTCAACCGATTCATTAATATATGCCGTAAATCCGCCGGCCGCAAAACTTATTTCTTTTTCTTCTCCCAAACTATCGCGTAAAGTTTTAATTAATGCCGTAAAATTTTCTTTATCGGTTATGTGGTACGGATGCATGGGCGGGCCTTTGATGGCAGGATATTCCCAATCAAGATCAATGCCATCGAGTTTAAAATCATTCAGTAATTTTTTAACAGAAGAAGCAAATATTTTTCTGGAACTGTCGGCAGAAAAAATTTCAGAACAGGTATAACAACCCGTCCATCCGCCCATCGAAATAATGACTTTCAAATTCGGATTTTTTCTTTTTGCTGCAACACAATTTTTGATGGCGATGCTGTCCCTTAAATTAGTAACCGCAATTTTATTGCCTTTTAAATGAGTAAAACTAAAACAGAGATGCGTTAATTTATTTACAGAGAAACTATCGATCATTGATGGCCTGCCTTCGTAATAACCAAATACAGCAAGGGTTTTAGCTGCATTTTTTTTCTGAGCATAAATTACAGAAACTATAAAAATTAAACAAGTCAATAAGAATGTGCGTATTAATTTCTGCGGCATTATAAAAAATTAATTAGTCGTCTTATTGCAATGTATCTATTATTATAGAATTTAACTGTATTTAATTTTAGCACCATTTCAATTCTAATAATTAAAAAAGATGGTTAAAACTCACCATGCTTTTTTAATTAGAAATAATATCATCGCTTGTGATAATTTATTTTGGCGTCATCAATTGCTTTATTACGTTTTGCTTTTAAACTTCTGATCTCCTGCCTTCTTGCTTTGCCCGAAAGTCTTTTATCCATTCTTGCAGATTGGATTTTTTGATTGTAATTGTGATTGATATCTGCAATCTGATTATCCAATTGTGACGGCCTGTAATAGTAATCATCGTCATAAGGTATATATCCAAAGGGATAATAAGCATAAGGAGAATATCCAAATCCCCAGCTATAACCGGAATAGACAGGAACATAAGAATTAACAACTATAACATGCCTTTGTGCTGATGCTGCTGCCGATAACGACAGTGTTAGCATAATGATTAGTAATTTTTTCATGACCTGTATTTTATATTATAATGAATACAAGTCCTATGCAAAAGTTGAAGCTGTTAAATTATTATAACGCTTTAATAACAATAGAAAATGTTAATGACGGCAATAATTATTTCAATAAATTTTTTATCTCATTCAGTTTCATCAAAGCTTCAACAGGAGTGAGGCGGTTAATATCAATTTCGGTCAGCAATTTTCTCATTGCTTCAAATGTTTCCGAATGTTCATCAAAAATAGAAAGCTGCATTTGCGGCCCCGAAATATTTTTTATCGCAGTAGAAAGTTTTTTCTTACTGTCATCTGTCATCTGTACTCCGTCATCTATTTTCTGTTCCCGGCTTTCTTCTAACTGTTTCAAAATTTCATTTGCCCGCTCAATCAATGCCGGCGGCATTCCTGCCATCTTTGCAACATGAATACCAAAACTATGTGTGCTGCCGCCTGCTGCTAATTTGCGCAAAAAAATAATTTTATTGCCCACTTCTTTATTGGTAACATGATAATTTTTTACTCTCGGTAATTTTTCTTCCAACTCAT
>DATAMD010000150.1:0-3738 GCA_036260755.1 Chitinophagaceae bacterium
ATTCTGTCGCCATATTTTTTTACCAAAACATTTTTTTTCAGATCGCTGATACGGCTTGCCAGTGTTTGTTTGGCAGCAAGAATGGCGCGGCGGCCAAAATCGAGCATATCAACTTCTTCGTATAATTCTTCACCCACTTCAAAATCGGGCTCAATTTTTACGGCTTCAGAATAAGCGATTTCGGCTAACGGATCGTTTACTTCGCCGTCTTCAACAATCATACGGCGGCGAATGATTTCCAAATCGCCTTTTTCTGCATTCACAATTACGTCGAAGTTTTCATCGCTGCCATATTTTTTTCGCAGTAAAGTTTTGAAAACATCTTCCACCACTTTCATCATCGTTGGACGATCTAAGTTTTCGGCGTCTTTAAAATCCTGAAACGCGTCGATTAGATTGATACTTGCCATACAATTTACAATTTTCGATTTACAATTTACATTTCACAGATAAACGTATTTTGTAATTAGTTTTTAAAATTTAATTTGAACTGTTGTTGTTTATATTTGATTAAACGGAATAACCAATTGTTGTGTAACTGCTTTCTTTCCCTTGCCCTGCGTGTGTTCTACAATAATATCGGCATCGGCTACGGCAATTAACTTTCCTTCTTTTTTTGAACCATCTGTAAAAACCACCTCTACATTTCTTCCAATATTTTTTACATATTGACGATGCAGTTTCAACGGTTCGTCCAATCCTGGCGAAGAAACTTCCAAACTAAAATCTCCTTCGGGATAATGATTGCTTTCTTCAATCATCTTATATAATTTACGATTGAACTGCACACATTTTTCAATTGCCAAACCATTATCGCCGTCTAAAAAAACTTTTATATTGTTTGTTGGTTTAATTTTTATGCTTACGCAGAAATATTCTGTTTCGGCTTCCAGCAATGTTTTTACCCACTGTTCTATTTGTTGTATTTGTGTGTCTGTTGCCATAGGTATAAAGAAGAAGGGAACGAATTCGTTCCCTTCTTTTATTCTTTGTCCGGTGCAAATGTAATGCAATGATGAGTTATGTTCCAAATTTATGATTGAAAAAACGATTAACCTTTTAACAAATTCTGATACAAATAAATGTTTGCCCTCTTTACCTTTGTTTTTATGATCAAGCTTATCATTTGGGGAATTGTTATTTATCTCATCTACAAATTTGTATTTGAACTGGTTGTTCCTGTAAGCAAAGCTGCTTCGCAAATGCAGGACAAAATAAAAGAAATGCAGCAAACACAGCAGCAGGCTGCATCTCAGGCAAAATCAGCTATGCCGTCGCACAAAGACGATTATATTGATTACGAAGAAGTAAAATAAATTATTGCATTATAATTTAAGATCTAAAACCGTCATGGGTGGTGCCAAATGAAAGGTTTGCAGGCCAACTTGTTTTGCGCCTTCAATATTTTTTAAAGTATCATCGATAAATAAAGTTTCTGCGGGATCAAGTTTTTGTTCATCAATAATTTTTTGATACGATTCTTTATATGGCTTACGCAAACCCAATTCCTGCGAATAATATGCTTTTATAAAATATTGATTGAAATTTTGTTTGCCTGTCTGCGCTTTAAAAATTTCCATGAAAGCATCGTAATGGATTTGATTGGTGTTCGAAAATAAATAGATTTTATATTTTTTATTTATTGCGTTAAGCCAATCGAGCCTTTCGGCCGGAAAGTCGAGCAGGATTGCATTCCAGGCATCACGGATTTGTGTATTCGATAAATTTACATTGGCAATTTTACGCAATCCATCATAAAATTTTTTATCGGAAATCTTACCGGTTTCCAGCTCTTCAAATAATGGTTATGAATGATGTTGAGTAAATAATTCGGAGAAATTTTCTATTCCCAAATCAACAAACGACTGTTCCATTTTTCCGTAATCGAGATTCATGAAAACACCGCCCAAGTCGAAAATGATATTTTTTATGTTGCCCATGAGGCAAAAATAACGGTAAGATTTAAAATGAAATTGGAGTTTACATTAAAAGCAAAAGATTTGTAAAATGTATTCACTGAAATTTAATTGAAAAAAAGTAAAAAGAGTTCTTTTCAAGATGAGCTTTATTTACATACTTTTGCGCCTCAAGAGCAAAAAGCTCAGGACCTATAGCTCAGCTGGTTAGAGCACCTGACTCATAATCAGGGGGTCCCTGGTTCAAGCCCAGGTGGGTCCACCATAATTAAGCACCGATGCAATCTGCAAGGTGCTTTTTTAATTTTGCAATAATTTTTTAACAACATAACAAGCATGATAAAAATTAAACGCGTAACAAATGATGCTGAGGTTGAGGGAATAAAAAAATTGCAGAGCGAAAACCTGAATATAAATATCAGTGCCGAAGAAGCTGCATTGCAGGGATTTCTTTCGGCTGTTTATTCGGTTGAGTTTTTAAAAATAATGAATGATGCAAGTCCGGCGATTATTGCAGTTGATGATAATATTGTTGTTGGATATGCATTGGTTTCTACAAAAGAAATTCGCTATCACCACGATCTGCTGGCCGATTTATTTAATGCGATTGATAAAATAAATTATGATGGCATTAATTTGAAAGATGCAAATTATGTTGTGGTTGGACAATTATGTGTTGCAAAAAATTATCGCGGCAAAGGATTGGTGCAACAGATGTACCAACATTTCAGGGATAGTTTGCAGCATCAATTTGATTATTGTTTAACCGATGTTGCGCAAGCCAATCCAAGATCTTTAAAAGCACATCTTACCACAGGATTTAAAATTATAAACACGCTAACCTACGGCGGAATTAGCTGGGATGTTGTTATGTGGGATTGGACCAAAAAATAAATAATTCGTAAAAGCCGAGTAAAGAACAAAGCGCTGAAGAGTGCGACGCAACGGCATTTGAGGAAAGTGCAGAAGCCAGCTACATAATTTTAATTTTTAATTTTTTGCGCTTCGCCGGTTAACCAAATAAACACCGCCAAAAATTAAAACAGCCGAAATAATTTTATACGCATCAATTCCTTCGCCTAAAAAAATCATGGAAGTAACGGCAGCAAAAAAAGGTTGCGAATAAATATAACTTCCGGTGGCCGATGCGCCGATTACCGAGATACCGTAAATATTAAACAGGTAACTAAAAAAAGTTGCACCAATACAAACAAGCACCAATGCCAACCATTGATTGGTTTGAAAACTGCTCCAATCGGTTGTTGCAAATTGATGCCATGCAAAAGGCGCCATCATGATTGCACCAAAAGTAAATATCCAGCGAATTACATGAACCGGACTATAGGTTTGCATGAGCGGCCTTACCAACACCATATAAAAAGCATAAGAAATAGCATTGAGTAAAATTAAAATATCGCCGGTAACAATATTGCTTGCGGTATGCGAATTATCTTTTAATAAAATTAAAATTGTTGCACCGCCAACACCTAAAAGCAAGCCAATTAATTTTATCGGTGTCAACATTTCCTTTAATAGCCATGCGGCGATAAACGTAATAAAGATGGGCGTTCCCAACGATAACAAAGACGCGTGAATGGATGTTGTTAACGAAAGCCCTTTAATAAATAATAACTGGTTTATGGTAACACCGGTAGCGGCACAAATTAAAAAACGCGGAATATCTTTTTTGCGGATGGCTACGCCACTTGGTTTAAATAAAAATAAAATCCAAAACAAAATTAAAGCGGTTAAAACCCTTGCCATGTTTAATCCGAAGGGAAAGATATGCGATGGCGTAATATATTTTACGGTTGCATAGTTT
>DATAMD010000152.1:0-2063 GCA_036260755.1 Chitinophagaceae bacterium
TAAACTTTGGAATTATTTACGGCCAGGGCGCATTTGGTTTGGCAGACAATCTTGGTATTTCGCGAACAGAAGCGAAAGAAATTATAGACAATTATAAAAAAGAATTTTCGGGCATCAATCAATACATGAACGATACCATCAACTTTGCAAAAGAAAACGGATATGTAGAAACTTTAATGGGAAGAAAACGTTGGTTGAAAGATATTAATTCGTCAAACTTTACAGTTCGTGGTTTTGCAGAACGCAATGCCATTAATTCGCCGATACAGGGAACAGCTGCCGATATGATTAAATTAGCAATGATAAAAATTCATGCGGCAATGAAAAAAGAAAAATTGCAATCAAAATTGTTGTTGCAGGTGCATGATGAATTAGTGTTTGATGTGTTACACGAAGAGTTAGAATTTATAAAACCTTTGATTTTAGAAAACATGAAATCGGCAATGTTGTTGCCAAACAATGTTCCTGTTGAAGCAGAACTTGGTGTCGGAGAAAACTGGCTGCTTGCACACTAAAAAAATAATTATGGAAAATAACGAACAAATCATTCATCGTTTTTATCAGGCATTTCAAAAATTAGATTATAAAACAATGCAGGATTGTTACAGCAGTGATGTTGTTTTTCTCGATCCTGTTTTTGGTTTATTGCAAAATGGCCAACCGCAAGCCATGTGGGAAATGTTGTGCACAAAAGCAAATTCTTTTTCGCTTACCTATGGAAATATTATTTTGATTGATGACGAATATGCAAGTTGCGAGTGGGTTGCAACGTATTTATTTTCTGCATCGAACAGGAAAGTGGTAAATAAAATAAAAGCGCACCTGAGGATTGTTGATGGAAAAATTACAGAACACACCGATCAGTTTAATTTATATCGTTGGAGCAGGCAGGCATTGGGACTGCCCGGGATTTTATTTGGATGGACATCATTCATGCAAAATAAAATACGAAGAAACGCATTAAATAATTTGCAAAAATTTATGCAAGCACAATAGAAATTATTTCTTTTTAAAAATAGGAACAGTGCTGCATGGCTCGCCGTACATAATGCTTTTAACGAAAGGCCTTAATTTATTTGTTATTTCAACGTACGCGGCTTCCGGAATCGAAACATCACCACATCCTTTTACAACAACTCTTTTATCTAAATAATCTTCACCTTTTACTTCGTTTATTTTTTTGATGAGGATGGTTTCGATTAATTTTTTTTCATCGCCAAACACAACTTCTTTTGCAATAGGTTGTAAGTAACTTGCCGCCAGCATGTTTGCCCACATCGGAATAATTGCATCGGCACTGCAAACAATAGAAATATATTTATCGCGGTATTGTTCCCAGTCGGTTGTTTGCAGAGCAGCACGGTAATCTTTTTCTTTCAGGATCATTCCCATAAAAAGAAAATCTTTCAGATCAAAAATTTTTATTTCTCCTTTGGGATAAAATTCTTCAAGATCAAAACTAATCAGTCCGCTTTCAGCAATTTTATTTACAAATACTTCTTCCATTATTGCAAAAGTACAATTTGATTTTTTGTTTTGCTTTCGCTTTGCGTAAAACAAAAGCCGCATCAAAAATTTGACGCGGCTTAATTAATTTAAAATATCATTTTAATAAAACTTGCTTCTGTAATCCTTTATCACTGCCGATTTGCGCAAAGCTTCAGATCCTCTGTAAACAGCCATTCGCCGGCTTTGCAAAATTGCCTGTTTGATTGATTCGGGCGAATCTGTTGAATTTGCTTTTGCGCTGATGTTTTCAACACGCAAGGCAAATACACCCGATGTTCCCGCAACAGGTTCGGTAACTTTTCCTTTTTGTGATGCGTTAAAAGCAACGCCGGAAAATTTTGCATCGTTTCCAACGCCCGGAATAAAAGGATTACTAAACAATAAACTATCTGATTTTTGTATTGTTGTTCCTGTACTTGTTGCCAATGCTTCTAATGTGTTTCCTTTAAATTTATTTTCGATTATTTGTTTTGCTTTCTTTTGATTGCGAACAATACTTTCGATTGCCGGTCTTAAAACCTGTGCCGGTGGCAATCCCAGTTTAATTACAGAAG
>DATAMD010000154.1:0-2665 GCA_036260755.1 Chitinophagaceae bacterium
AAATTTCTTTCGCCGTTCCTTCGGTACAAACACCTTCCAAACATTCTTTTAATTGTTGCAATGTTGCATCGCTGCAAATTTTTTCATCAATAATTTTGGGTTCTATTTCTTTTATTAATTCGCCTTCTTCTTTTATGGAACTCACTAAATAAGGGCGCATCATTTTGCCGTTGTTTGCAACTGCATTGTACAATGTGATTGTTTGCAATGGCGTGATGGCAATATTGTAGCCAAATGCCATCCAGGGCAGCGTTGTAGAGCTCCAGTATTTTGTTCCGGGTTTATAGATCACTGCATTTCTTTCGCCTCTTAAATCAATACCCGTTAAAGTATCTAAATGAATACGATGCAGGTGGCGGATAAATTGATTGGGATTATTACCATAATTATTCCATGCTAATTTTGCCATGCCAACATTGGAACTTAATTCGAATGCCTGTTTTGCTGTAACCTCGTAGCGGCCATGTTTTTCGCTGTCGAAAACTGTTCTTCCATTTATTTGCCAGACACCGCCTTCGAGATTAACTGTATTATTTAAAGAAATTTTTTTATCCTCCAGCAACGACATCATCGTTGCTAATTTGAAAGTTGATCCCGGTTCAGAAGGATTAATGGCATAATTATAATCTTCAAAATAATTGCCGTCATTTCTTTTACCAAGATTTGCAATGGCTTTTATCTTTCCGGTTTTTGTTTCCATCACCATTGCACAACCATGTTCGGCTTCATTTTGAACCATCATTTTCATCAATGCATTTTCAGTGATTTCCTGAATAAGAACATCGATGGTTGTAACAATATCTTTTCCGTTTTCCGCATCAGTTTCAAAACCTCCTTCTACCGGAACGCTTACTCCGCCTGCAATGTAGCGCACCAGGCGGCTTCCGCTTGTTCCTTTTAATAAACTATCATACGTTAATTCCAATCCTACTTTAAACGAATCACGGTCCAATCCAATGGTACGGAAAGCAAGCATACTGTAGGGATTCAAGCGTTTGCTTTTATCCGATGCAATAAATCCGCTTTTATTTTTTCCTAAACGTACCAATGGAAATGTTTTTAATTGTTGATATTCTCTGTACGAAATATTTTTCTTTAATAAATAATACCTGTCTTTATTTTTAAATCCTTCCGATAATATTTTTTTATACTCGCCTGCTGTTTGATCTTTAAAAAGATTTGCCAGGTCATAGCTCAACGAATCGAGATTTTCTTTAAATCTTTTTCCGTTTTTTTCTATCAAACCTTCTGCATCAAAATCGATATAGATATCAAACTGCGGAACACTGGTGCTTAACATTTGTCCGTCTTCGCTGTAAATCGTTCCGCGTTCTGCTTCTGTTTCTTCAATTTTTTGATGCAGGCTATCACTCATGCTTCGCCAATGTTTTCCTTCTACCCGTTGAATGATAAACGCTTTCACTAAAATCAAAACACCTATCGCAACTACGGCTAAGTAGCTCAGGTACACTCTCCATAATATGTCGCGTTTTACATCCATTCTTTCAAAAAATTATTTCAATTTTTTTCCAGCTTTAATCTTTGCGGCGCTTCTCTGCTTATCTTCAAACCCAATGGTTCTGCGGCTTTCAGTACCTGACCCTCTTCGCTCTTAAACATCACTTCACTCTTCAGCGTTTTATATTCGTATTGCAATTCTTTAATTTCGTTTTGTGTTTTATTAATATTGCGAATGGTTTTATCGGCGGTATGTCCATTTGCGATATACAACACAGCAAGCACACTCAGAAACAAAAAGAAATTCATATTGCCTGTTATCCATTGATAGCGAAATAATTTTTTCAATGGATTTTTTGAAATAATATTTGTTGTTGCTTCTGCCATTTATTTTTTTGTTACCAACTTTTGTTTTTTAATTCAGCAGCGGTTGCGTCGCACACTTCAACTGCTGAATAAAGAACCGAACGTACAAGAGTGCGACGCAACATCAGCTTCATTCTTATTCTATCGCTCACTCAAAAAATATTTTTCTTACTACTTAAAACTTATCACTTACAACTTTTCTGCTACTCTCAACTTTGCACTTCGGCTTCTAGTATTTTTTTTCAACTCATCATCATTTGCGGTGACGGGTTTCTTTGTTATTATTTTAAACACATCGGCTTTTGTTTCGGGCACGAAGGGATTATCGGGCACTTCGTCGAAACTGCCTTGGCGAAAAAAATTTTTTACCAACCTGTCTTCTAATGAATGAAAAGTGATGATGGCCGCACGACCACCTTGTTTTAACACAGCAGGCAACTGCTGCAACATTTCTTTTAATGCACCCATTTCATCATTCACTTCAATTCGTAAAGCCTGGAACACCTGCGCCAAGTACTTGTTAGGATTGCCTTTCACCACGGGGCTTATCAGCGATTTAAACTGTTGTATATTTTGTGCAGGCAATTGTTTACGTTGCTGCACAATATGTTTGGCCAATGTTTTGGAGTTAGTTACTTCGCCATACTGCTCGAATAATTTGTGCAGTTGCTGCTCGGTATAGTTGCGAATAATATCTGCCGCACTTAACTCCTGACGTTGATCCATACGCATATCCAACGGCCCATCGAAGCGAATAGAAAAACCACGATCACCTTCATCAAATTGGTGTGAGCTTACTCCTAAATCGGCCAACACACCATCAACACTTTGTATTTTATGC
>DATAMD010000184.1:0-2523 GCA_036260755.1 Chitinophagaceae bacterium
CGTTCCCAATAAATGACCATTAACCCATACCGTGCTGTTGCGAAAAATTCCATCGAATTCAATTGATATTTTTTTGTTTTTATCTTGTTCATCTATCACAAATTCTTTTCTGTAAAACCCAATGCCAACAGGCAAATAACCGCTACCTGCAGGTTGACTGCCCAATGTGTTATCGTGTACAAAAGTTCCTTCTACACACCAGTCGTGCGGCAGGTTTATATTTTTCCAATCTGTAGGTAAATAAACGTTCGAAGTTTCATAGTTTGAATAATCAAGTACAGTATCTTTTTTTGAAATAACTTTTACATTAATATCTGTAATGCCGCCCTGGCCTACCCTTGGCGTTTGTTTAATGGCAATATCGCCTTTATGAAATTGCCAGTTAAAATCAAAATTTTCTTTGGCTCTTTCTAACAAATTAAATTGAGCAAAAGATTGATTGTTCAAACAAAACAATCCCAATAAAACCAATACACTTGTGCAAAATATTTTTTTCATTATTTATCAGTTTTTAAAAATTCAAGAACAAATCCATATTGATAAGGCTTGTTAGCATGAATAGTGTATTTATCCATAGTTTTTGCTCCCCATGTATCATCGCCGCCAACTCCGTGAATATTTAAATCGATATTTATATTTATAAAATCACGCTTAGGCAATTGATAGTTGTGCTGTGCATTTTCCAGGTCTTCTTCAGTATAAGGCCATGCCCTGAAACAAAGCGGTTGTAAGCCTGTAAGTTTTATTACATTTTTATTTTGTGATGAAAACGAAAGCCAGCGAACATTGCACTTGTTAGCATTGTCCTGCGGTGCAGGATAAGGTGTTATGAAATTATTTAATTGTGAATGATACAAACCAATTAAAGATGCTGTTTTTCTGTCGGGATAATTTTCAAAGGGGCCACATCCATACCAATTAATTTCAGTAAAGTTCTCGGGAATCCGAAATCGCATTCCAAATTTAGGCATAAGCGAAATGCTGTCTGACAAAGGATTATAGGCAGCTTCAACCTGTAATTTCCCTTCACCATTCAACTGATAACTCAATGAATAATCGGCAGCAATGTTTGGTAAATTCATTTCAAATTTTACCGTTATCAGGTTTTCATTTTTTAAAATATCCACATTTTTTACTATCAAAGTTTCTGTTGCATATTTCCATTTACTCATTTCATTTTCGTAACCGGCATGTTTTTGATTATCATTAGGCGGTTTCCAAAAATAAGGTTCCAATTTTCCTTTCAAAATTTCCTGCTGATTAACTTTCCAACTTATCAATGAACCGGTTTTTTTGTCAAGAATAAATGATTCGCTTTTTGTTTTTAATTCAATTTGCGGTGCAGCATCAATAACATTAACCATTTCTCCGGCAGGAATTATTTTCCCCCAATCAAATGGCTTCATCTCAAACTGTTCTCGTGCAATGCTGTAACCTTTATCTGCCCAAAGTGTTGCTGTTTTTAGTTTTGCATACACATTTAAACAAATTTCGGAAACAGTATTTTCTTTAGTTTGTAATGATGGAATGATGATATTGGAAGATGTTCCCGGCAAAATATTGTTGCAATTAAACTTCCCTTTTTGTAACAATTTTCCGTTTGATAAATATTCGTATTCAAAATCGAAATTGTTGAGTGAAAGAAAATCGAAATGATTAGTAATTTGAATAATACTTTCTTTAGCGTTTAAAATTTTAAATACAATCGGTTGATATACTTTTTGAACTTCATAATAATGAGGATACGGTTTCCTGTCGGACGAAACCAAGCCTTTGATACAAAAATTTCCATCATTTGGTTTATCACCAAAATCGCCGCCATAAGCCCAATACTCATCGCTCTTTAAATTAAAATCATTTTGGTAAGCAGTAAGTTTAAGCGGCGATCCATCTTTTTTCTTTGCTATTCCTTGGTCAACCCATTCCCAAATGGCTGCACCTGTAAGGCTGCTATCGGCATATATTACATCCCAATATTCCTGAAGGTTACCGCCCGAATTGCCCATCACGTGCAGGTATTCACGCATGAACACAGGTTTGTCTTTTATTTTTTCTCCTAAAATTTTTAAGTCGGAAGGATGCAAATAACCTTCGTCATAAATTGCCGATAATTCACGGTATGTGTCAGAATATATCAAACGACTGTTGTCTAATTTTTTAATAGTATCTGCCATTGCTTCCAAACATTGCCCACGGCCGCCTTCATTTCCTAACGACCAAAAAATAACGCAGGGATGATTTTTATCTCTTTCTACCAATGCAACAGCCCGTTCAACATGCGGTTTTATCCATGCAGAATTGTCTCCCAATTCTTTATTACCAATTCCAAAGCCATGTGATTCCTGATTGGCTTCATCCATCACATAAAAACCATATCTATCGCAAAGTTCATAAAACAAAGGATCATCAGGATAATGGCAAGTTCGTATCATGTTGATATTTGCCTGCTTCATCAGTTTCAAATCACTAATCATTGTTGCTCTGCTAACATGTTTTCCGGTACGCGGATGCATCTCATGCCGG
>DATAMD010000209.1:0-1856 GCA_036260755.1 Chitinophagaceae bacterium
TGTTCAAATAATTTTATCATGTTATCGTGTGCATCTTTTCCTTTCACGGTATCGTAATCCATGCGTGCAATTTTTACATCGGGAAATTGTTCAACCAATAACTCTTCTATTTTTTCGGTACCAAAATTCTTCTGAATAAAATTATGGCTGCCACATGCCGCACAAGTATTTATTACCGGATAAGTTGTGCCGCAATAATGACAACTTAATTTATTTTTTGCTTTGTGATAAGTAAGTGTAACATCGCAATGTTGGCATTGCGGAATCCATCCGCAGGTATTGCAAATCATGTACGGCGAATAACCACGGCGGTTTTGAAAAAGTATGATTTGCTTTTTTTGTTGCAGTGATAACTCAATGGCAGCAACGAGTTGCGGCGATAAAGCAATTTTGGATTTATCTTTTTGAGCTATCTTTTTTGTATCAATCAGTTCGATGGTTGGTAATTCAACATTGCCGTAACGTTCATTCAAAATAACCAATCCATATTTATTTTGTTGCGCATTAAAATAGCTTTCGATGGATGGAGTTGCGCTTCCCAATAAAACTTTTGCATTAAATAACGATGCATAATAAACTGCTGCATCTCTTGCATGATAACGTGGTGCAGGTTCCTGTTGTTTGAATGATGCATCGTGTTCTTCATCAACAATAATTAATCCAAGACCGTTGAATGGAAGAAACAAAGCAGACCTTGCACCCAGCACGGCTTTGGCTTCGCCGGTTTTTATTTTATTCCAAATTTCAACACGTTCGTTGGGATTAAATTTTGAATGATAGATGGCTATTTGTCCGCCGAAATGTTTTTGCAAACGACGAATGATTTGAGATGTTAACGCAATTTCGGGCAACAAATACAAAACCTGTTTTCCTTTTTTAATATACTCATCAATTAACTGAATATAGATTTGTGTTTTGCCGCTTGATGTAACGCCATGCAATAAACAAACTTGTTTTTCGGCAAATACATTTAATACTTCTGCGGCAGCAAGTTGTTGCGCATCGGAAAAATCGAAATCAATATTTGTATCCTGCGGAAGTGCTTTGATGCGGTTGACAGATCTTTTTTCTGCAATCAAAATCTTTTTATCAATCAATCCTTTTAACTGAGCAATACTTGCATTCGATTTTTTTAATAATGATGATTGAATAACTTCACCTTCGGTTTTTATTAAATGCAGATACGATAAAAGCAATTCCATTTGTTTGGGTGCTTTGCTCCAGTTATTTAAAAGGCCGGCTAATTTTTCTTCGTTGTGATAATCTGCGTGAAGTGTAATAAATATTTCGGTTTTTTCTTTGTATTTATCTTTCAGTTCTTCCCAGATAAAACAAACTTTTTTATCAATCAATTTTTTGATAACCGGATACACATGCGATGCATCCAACAATTGCTGCACTTCGCTTAAACGCAGTTCCTTCTTCACTTCTAAAGCCTCTGCAACAAGATATTCTTCATCATTCAGGTCAGAAAAATCAATACCGTATTCTTCATTCCAGATCAAAATACTTTCGCTCGATAATTTTAAGTTAGATGGGATGGCTGCCTGCATTACTTCGCCTTCGCTGCACATATAATAATTAGCAATCCATTGCCATAGTTGCAATTGTTTTTCGTAAACCAAAGGCTCATCATCTAAAATATTTAATAACTCTTTCGGCTCAAAAGCAGCAGGTTTTTGCTGATGAATATTTTTAATAATGCCTGCATATTTTTTATTGCGCAATTGCACTTCAACACGTATTCCAACTTTTGCTGCATGTTGCAAATGTGCAGGTATTAACCATGTATAGGTTGCGGGTAATGCTAACGGTATGATGACTTCTGCGAACAATGTTTTTTATTACACAAATTA
>DATAMD010000247.1:0-1653 GCA_036260755.1 Chitinophagaceae bacterium
TGTTAACTCTAATTTTTATTGGCCGAATTTCGGGGAAGCTTACACTGGTAGGTCGCCTTTAGAAATAAGCCCGTAAACTGTGGGAACAGATAAGCGCAAAAAGATTGCTGCATCTTGAACAGTTAAAAGTTCATCTGTGTTGGGCCTTTCACTTGTTTCTTTAGGTAAATGTTTAAGGTCAAGTAATAAATTTTCAATATTGCTTAGCCTTGCATCAATAGTTTCAAATGGATTAATCATTACTGTATTATTTTATACAGCAAATTTGATTTAGGTGTGAAAATGTAACCGGTAGCAAGTGGTTAGTGAGTGGTATAAACTTTAATATTTATTATTGTACGCAGTTGTAAATGCAGTAATAACACGGTCAATGTCATTTATGGCCTTTGTATTTTTCATACCACTCATTAACCGTTTGGCAGCCTGCAAGTCTTTTAAATGTTTAGTATCGACGGTTTTATTTTCCGATATTTTGCTTAACTCACTTACTTTACTAATCCTCTTTTGCAATAATTTACTTGCACTTATAAAGTTAGAATGCTTCTTTAATATCGTTTCAGCATTTTCAGAGGTAATTAAAATATTCATTATAGAATAAGCGATAGCAATTTGCTTTATTGAATAACTATTGGTTTTTGCTGATTGCTTTTTTATTGGTTTTAATTGTTCAGTTTTTATTTCTGAATTGTTAGGTACTTTTTCATTCTGCTCTACTATCCAGTAATAAAATTTTATTAATTCATTAGCCTGCACTTTACTAATGGCACTAAATTTTCTTTCACCCGTTCTTTCGCTTTGCTTTAAATATTTGGAAACATCTTCAGTAATACTTTCTTTGTACTGTTCAATATCAGCATTCTTAACATCGTCATTCAAATAAAGTGCTCCATTTTTTTGAATATGCTTTTCGACCGAAAGATTAAACCACTCTTTTAATGCTTCTAAATGTTGAATCGAATAAATGTTATTTATCAACTTTTCATTTTCTGTTAAACAATCATTCCAGTATTTCAAATAAGCATCTAAGCCAATTACTTTATCAATAGCATCAATTTTGCAGGCTGCAATTAATTTTTCAGCATCTTCATAATGTTCAAATCGCTTTTCACATTTCGCATAGTATTTTTCTACAAACTGCTTACATAGTTTACCGGCATTAGATTTTTTGGAAACCTTAAAATATTGAAACCGATTATTTCCGGTTGCACCCTCATAAACACGGTATTCTTTGCCATCAAATTTTGGTTCGGGAAAATACGGGCAAACATTAGCAGTTGTTAGATCGTATTTTTTTAAATCAAATTCATTATGGGATATTGGCATTTGTTGAATTGTTTGACTATTTAATAAAGTTTTTAAATAGTAGTAATATTTTGCAGTTGCATACCCGTTTGCATAATACCTCAAATAAAAAAACTTTTCTCCTTTGGGTAATCTTTTCAAAGTTTCAATCTGAATTTCTTCACCCTGCCTATTTGTAATTCTAATACTTTTATGTTCATAATCGTAATGAAAGAAATATTTATAAGCATAAAAAGAAACTTCCACTTTTTGCGTGTCATTGTTTTTACCTTCTTTGAAATCTATAAATCCCTTATTAAGCGTATCGAATTTTGACTTTGCAATTTTGGCATCAATGCTTTCTATTTCGTT
>DATAMD010000258.1:0-3130 GCA_036260755.1 Chitinophagaceae bacterium
GGAAGGATATTTTATGTTGAGTGAATCGAGCGATGCTGAAACTTTATTTGTATCGATCGAAAAAAAATCTTTCTCAAATCTTTCAACTTTCAAATTGATTTTGATGGAAGAAACATCAGGAATATTTTTTTTCTGCGTGCACGAAATAATTTCGATCAACAATAAAAAAAGGAGTAACTTTTTCATTACGCGAATTAAAGCGAAATACACGAATTGCCGTGTTTGATTCTGTTAATAATTTAATAGCCAAAAGTACAATTCGATAAATTCGGAACAATTCGTGAAATTTGTGTAATGAAGATATTTTTAGCACAACAAAATTACCACATCGGCAATTTTGAAAGCAATACTAAAAAAATTATTACTGCAATTGAAGCTGCAAAAGAACAAGGCGGCGACCTGATTATTTTTAGTGAGATGAGTGTGTGCGGTTATCCTGCAAGAGATTTTGTTGAGTTCAGTGATTTTATAAATAAATGTTACGAGAGCATCGAAAAAATTAAACAACATGCCGATACAATCGGCGTGCTGATTGGTTCTCCGGCACATAATCCAATTAAAGAAGGAAAAAGTTTATTTAACGCCGCATTCTTTTTATACCAGCAACAAATAAAAGCCGAAGTGCATAAAACATTATTGCCAACTTATGATGTGTTTGATGAGTACCGGTATTTTGAACCTGCATACGATTGGAATGTGATTGAGTTTAAAGGAAAAAAATTAGCAGTAACTATTTGCGAAGACATCTGGAATATTAATGATAATGTGTTGTACCGTATTTGCCCGATGGATAAATTAATGTTGCAATCGCCCGATGTGATGATTAATTTAAGTGCATCGCCATTTGATTATACACACGATGAAGACAGGAAATCTGTTATTAAAGCCAATGTGCAAAAATATAAATTGCCCATGTTTTATTGCAATGCAGTTGGCAGTCAAACCGAAATTGTTTTCGATGGCGCTTCCCTCATTTTCGATAAAGATGCAAACCTCTGCAAAGCTTTGCCGATGTTTGAAGAAACATTAGAAAGTGTTGTATTGAATGATGATGGAACCATTGCTGCGCCTGTAATTGAACCAGCAAGCAGGATGCCCGATAAACAATTAAACCCCGATGGTTTGGAAGAAGAATTAAATATCGAACAAATTCATGCAGCATTAATTTTGGGCATTAAAGATTATTTTGAAAAAATGGGTTTTACAAAAGCCATCATTGGATCGAGTGGTGGAATTGATAGCGCCGTTACTTTGGCATTAGCATGCGAAGCTTTGGGAAATAAAAATATAAAAGCAGTGCTGATGCCATCGCCATATTCAACCGATCATTCGGTTAACGATGCAGTTGCATTAAGCAAAAATTTAGAGAACGATTATGAAATTATCCGCATCAATAATGTTTTCGAACCTTTATTATCAACAGTAAAACCTTTGTTTAATAATTTACCATTTTCGCTGGCAGAAGAAAATATGCAAAGCCGTATTCGCGGAAATATTTTAATGAGCATCGCAAATAAATTCGGATATATTTTATTGAACACATCCAACAAAAGCGAGTTGGCAACAGGCTATGGAACTTTATATGGCGATATGGCCGGAGGCTTAGGTGTGCTGGGCGATTGCTACAAATTGCAAGTGTATGCTTTGGCAAAATATATTAACCGCAATAAAGAAATCATTCCTGAAAATATTATTTCAAAACCACCGAGTGCAGAATTACGGCCCAATCAAAAAGACAGCGATAGTTTACCTGATTATACTATTTTGGATAAGATTTTATATCAATATATTGAAAGAAGATTAGGCCCTGTTGAAATTAAATTGCAGGGATTTGATGCAGCGCTGGTAGACCGTGTTTTAAAATTAGTGAATGTGAATGAATATAAACGAAATCAATTTTGCCCCATCATACGTGTTTCGCCAAAAGCATTTGGTGTTGGAAGAAGAGTACCGATTGTTGGAAAATATTTAAGTTAAAAAATGTAGCAGGCAATTGTATTTCATGGCATCGCCTGTTGCCATTGTTTATCCCGATTCAATCGGGACTCGGTTCAAAGTTCCATTTTCATGGCAGCAATATGTAACAACTTTTAGATTCATACAATTCTTTCAAACCCTTGTCATCATTGCTTATTCATGAATTACCATTAAAGGAACATGACTGTGAAATGCAAGCATTTTAGTGTGGCTGCGTTTAAAAATACTATCAAACAAACCATGTTTTTTAGGAATAGTGATGATAAGATCGATCTGTTTTTCAACAACAAATTCGTTGATGCTTTCTGTAAAATCGGGATCGCTGCTGAAATGATATTCGGGATAATATCCATTAAACAAAGTATCAAGCATTAAACTTTCGAATTTAATTTCAGGAATATTTTCGCTGTTGTAATTATCAATATGCAACACAAAAAATTTTGCTTTTGTTGCATCTAATAATTGTTTGATGGGTTCAACGGGAGTCGTTTCAACCACTTTATTAAAATCGCAGGCCAGCAATACTTTATCAAACTTTATAAACTTCGCATTTTGCGGTATAATTAATACAGGCACTTTAGTATGCTTGGCAACATTAATGGTATTGCTGCCAAAAAGGTTTTCCTGCAAAGCCCCGCCACCGGTAATTCCCATAACAATCAAATCAACATTTTCTGCTTTGCTTAATTCAATAATGCCATCGGTTAATAATGCAAATTCGCTTATCGTATCCAGCGTAATACTGCTTGGCACATTTGCTTTTATTTCGTTTTTAAAATTTTCAAGTCCTTCTTTACTTCCTTCTTTTAAAGCTTCGAGATCCAATGCACCTAATGCCGGAATCATGGGATCGGCAATAACATTGAATCCGGTTTGATAAGCGTTATATAAAATAATTCTTTGTGCCTGAATTTGTTTGGCCAACTCAATAGCATACATTGATGCATTTTTTGCAGTTGCTGAAAAATCGGTAGGTATTAATATTGTTTTCATAATACTGATTTTGTTATTGAAGTTAAAACTCAAGTCAGCAAAAAACTATGACATTCATCAGCAAAAAAAAAGTCATACAATAAATGTACGACTTTCAATAAAATTAATTTTGAAATGGCTATAAATTTTCGATGATACCGGCAACACCTTGTCCGCCCCC
>DATAMD010000272.1:0-5069 GCA_036260755.1 Chitinophagaceae bacterium
TTGAAGAAGATATGCATTTGCTGCAACTCAATCAAACCATCATCTCTCCCATTCATCACTCTGCATTAAAAGCCGAAATCATTTCGGTGATGATGGATAAAAAAATTACTGCGTTAAGTTTCGAAAATTTAAAAGACGAAAGCGGCACTTACCCTATTGTTCGCAGCATGAGTGAGATTGCAGGCAGTGCGGTGATGTTGATTGCCGGGCAATATCTCAGCAGTTTTAATAAAGGCAAAGGTGTTTTGCTGGGCGGTATCAGCGGTATTCCTCCAACAAAAGTTGTGATCATTGGTGCAGGCATCGTTGGCGAATTTGCAACTCGCAATGCACTGGCTTTAGGTGCCAGCGTTAAAGTGTTTGATAATGATGTGTATCGTTTAAAACAATTACAGAATAACCTTGGACAACGTTGCTGGACAAGCGTTTTAGAGCCACGCATTTTAGCCAAGCAATTAAAAACATGCGAAGTTGCCGTGGGTGCAATGAGCAACGAATTTGGCCGTGCACCTGTTGTTGTTTCGGAAGAAATGGTTGCAGCCATGCGTCCCGGAAGTATTATTATTGATGTGGCCATCGATCGCGGCGGATGTTTCGAAACAAGCCAATTAACCACACACGAAAAACCAACTTATGTAAAACACGATGTAATTCATTATTGTGTTCCAAATATTCCAAGCGGTTTTGCACGCACTGCAAGTCAGGCCATCAGCAATGTTTTAATGCCGTTGCTTTTAACCGTTAGCGACGAAGGTGGTTTGGAAGAAATGGTATGGCATAATTTTAATTTACGCGAAGGCATTTATTTATTTAAAGGTGCACTAACCGATTTTTATATCAGCCAGAAATTTGATTTAAAATTTACTGATTTGAATTTATTGATTGCGAGCAGAAGATAAACTTCGATGCACAGAATAAAAAAATAAGTAAGATTTTTTGTAGCAAGCTGTTGAATAAAATGAAGCTGCTGTTGCGTCGCACACTTGTACTGCAACAAATAATTGAACAATTTATTTGTAATCCATTATCGAGATTTTCTCTTCACAAAAATCCATTTCATTTTCATCGTTACTGCTTACAATAATTAATTTATTGTTACAATAATTTTTAATAAGTTGATGATACAATGCATAACCTGTTGCATCTAAATTGGTGCAGGGTTCGTCCAATAATAAAATATCGGCATCGCTAAAAATAGCTTGCGCCAATTTTATTCTTTGTTTCATCCCGGAAGAAAAATAACGTATTTGTTTATCGGCAGTTTTTTCTAACCCGATTATTTTTATTATTTCATCAATGGTTACAGAAGAAAGCAATGGTTTAAATGATGAGTGAAATAATAAAAATTCTTTGGCACTCATTTCTTCAATCACTTCTAAATAAGGCGCAGCAATTGAAACATGCTGATAAATATCTTCTTCCAATATTTTTTTTGTATCAACCGTATATTGAATGTATCCTTCGCTTACATTCATGCTCGAAGCAATAGCTTGCAGCAAAGTGCTTTTGCCACTGCCGTTTGGCCCTGTGATGGCATAAGATTTTCCTTTTTGGAAAGTATAATTAACATGACGAAATATCCAATCACGGTTAAAACGTTTGCCGGCATCAGTTAATTGAATCGTCATACCCTCAACCCCTGAAGGGGAGTTCTTTACAACTGTTTCAAGGGTATTTTGCATAATAAATTTTCGGAATAAATAATAAAAAGGAAAATGAAAAAATTATTCGTCTTCACCGCCACCTTTGGTGTAGCGTTTAATAATTCCTCTTCCGCTTTCGCGAATAAAAGTTACGATCTCATCACGCTCATCACTGGCTGTTAATTCTTCCTCGATAAATTCTAAAGCTTGTGAAACGTTTAATCCTTTATTAAAAATGATGCGATAAATATCGAGTATGTGATTAATTTTTTCTAATTCAAAACCGCGGCGTTTTAAGCCAATACTATTTACGCCGCCATAACTTAACGGAGTACGAACTGCTTTAATGTATGGAGGAACATCTTTACTTACCAAACTTCCTCCGGCGATATAAGAATGCTGACCAATATGTACAAATTGATGAACCGCACTAACACCTGCAATCCATGCCCAATCGCCCATAATAACATGTCCGGCCATTTGAACACTGTTGCTGATGATGCAATGATTGCCAACAATACAATCGTGCGCAATATGGCTGTATGCCATAATTAAACAGTTATTGCCAACTTTGGTTTTACCTTTTTCTTCGGTACCGCGATTAATAGTAACAAATTCGCGAATAGTTGTATTATCGCCAATTACTGCACTGGTTTTTTCGCCGGCAAATTTTAAATCCTGCGGAATAGCACCCAATACAGCTCCGGGAAAAATGCGGCAATTTTTTCCAATCTTGGTTCCATCCATGATGGTAACATTACTGCCAATCCAGGTTCCTTCGCCAATTTGAACATCGCCATGAATTACTGTAAATGGATCGATCTTTACATTAGGTGCAATTCTTGCATTGGGATCTATGTAAGTATATGGATGAGTCATCCTGTTTTTTTGTTTTGAGGCTACTATTGTTTGCATAGACATTAATAGCGATAAAAAAGATGCCAGAGTTTATCTAGCTTTACAAAAATATAATTATTAAGGATATTTTGGATTTTAAGTTCGTTTTACAACCTGAGCAACCAAATCGGCTTCAGTTGCAAGCTTGCCTCCAACATAAACGGTTCCTTTCATTTCGCATATTCCTCTACGGATGGGTGAAATGAGTTCCATCTTTAAAATCATTGTATCGCCCGGAACTACTTTCATTTTAAATTTACAATTATCGATCTTTAAAAAATAAGTATCATATTGTCCTTCGGGCATAGCATTAATACATAAAATGCCGCCGGTTTGCGCCAATGCTTCAATTTGCAGAACGCCGGGCATCACAGGGTTATTTGGAAAATGTCCCTGAAAAAACCATTCATTAAAAGTTACATTTTTTATACCCACAATCCATTTGTCGGTGAGTTCGGTTATTTTATCAACCAACAAAAACGGAAACCGATGCGGTAATTTTTTTTCTATTTTTTCTAAATTAAAAACAGGCGGAACTGTTGGATCGTAAACAGGCACATCTTTGGTGTGTTTATTTTTCTTGATGTACTGTTTTATTTTTTTAGCAAACTCAACATTGGTACTGTGCCCGGGGCGGTTAGCAATAATTCTGGCTTTGATGGGATAACCGATTAATGCCAGATCGCCGATTACATCTAATAATTTATGCCGTGCCGGTTCGTTTGGAAAACGCAATTCCAGATTATTCAAATAACCTTCACTTTTCACTTCAATCTTATCTCGTTTAAATGCTTTTGCCAAACGGCTCATCTCTTCATTATTCACTGGTTTATCAACTACCACAATGGCATTATTAATGTCGCCTCCTTTAATCAGGTCGTGATCTAACAACATTTCCAGTTCATGCAAAAAACAAAAGGTCCTGCATGGTGCAATTTCGGCTTTAAAATCTTTTATGGTTTTTAATCCTGCATGTTGTGTTCCTAAAACAGGGCTATTAAAATCTATTAAAGTTGTAATCTGATAATCAACAGCCGGCAATGCTACCATTTCTACACGTTTGGTTTCGTCGTAATGATAAATATTATCATCCAAACTATACCATGCTTTTGCGGCTTCCTGTTCTATCACACCTACTTGTTCAATCAGTTCAACAAAAGGTTCCGAACTACCGTCAATAATCGGTACTTCGGGGCCGTTTAATTCAATCAAAGTATTATCAACACCCATTCCAACCAATGCTGCCAATACATGTTCCACGGTACTTACTTTTGCATCGCCAACCTGTAAAGTGGTGCCACGGGAAGTATCTGTTACCAAGTCGCAATCAGCTTTAATTAAAGGTTGATTGGGCATATCTATCCTTTGAAACTGGATACCAAATCCGGGATTAGAAGGTTTCAAAGTCATATCAACCAAAACGCCGGTATGTAAACCAGTACCGCTTATGCTGATGGTACTTGCAAGTGTGTGCTGTTTGTCGGGATTAAAATTAATATCCATTCTTAATTATTTGCTAATGGTTGTATTGATTTTGTTAACGTCAATTATATTTTTAAAAAAGTAATTCGGCAAAAATAGATTAAAGAATCTTTATTTAAAAAATTAGCCTTCACTTACAATTCTTTCGGCTAATAATTGCTGTACTAATTTTTCTAATTCCAATATTTTCTTTTCTAATTCGGGAAGTTTGCGAACAGTTGCCTGACTTCTCAGCGACGAAGTATAATCGTAAGCCGGAGTTCCGGTAACAGTTGTATTTGTATTTTTTATTGATTTTGTTACACCGCTTTGCGCATTTATTTTACTTCCATCAGCAATTACAATATGACCAACAATTCCTGCTTGTCCGCCCAACATCACATTATTACCTATTTTGGTGCTGCCGCTAACACCGGCCTGTGCTGCAATTACCGTGTTATTGCCCACTTCGGCATTATGAGCGATCTGAATAAGATTATCCAACTTGGCACCTGCTTTTATAATTGTTGAACCCATTGTTGCACGATCGATTGTTGTGTTAGCACCAATCTCCACAAAATCTTCAATAATTACATTTCCTATCTGAGGAATTTTTTTGAATGAACCATCTGCCAAAGGCGCAAAACCAAAACCATCGCTTCCGATTACAGTTCCTGCATGAATGATAACATTATTTCCGATAATACAATCGTGATAAATTTTTACGCCGGGATGTAAAATAATATTTTCTCCAAGTGTTACATTATCGCCTACAAATACACCGGCAAATAGTTTTACATTGTTTCCGATAACAACATTTTCACCGATATAAGAAAATGCTGCAATAAAAATATTTTCGCCCAGTTTTGCAGTTGAAGCAATATAACTTGGCTGCTGAATACCTGTTAACTGCTGTGTTGCTATTTCCTGATACTTTGTAAGCAATGTTGCAAATGCCGAATAAGCATCGGGCACACGGATAATTGTAGCCTTAATGTTTTGTTTTAATTCTAAATCTTCATTTATTAATATAACCGAAGCATTGGTTGAATACAAATGTTCTTCATA
>DATAMD010000273.1:0-1585 GCA_036260755.1 Chitinophagaceae bacterium
TTCTTTTAAAATAAGTTGACTGGTTGCCATCAAAAAACGGGAAGATGATGATGATGAACAAAGAACATAAACTTATGATGGCACTTGTTTTAAACGAAATTTGTTTGGGTACTTTACTCAGCAATAAAAAGTATATAACAAATGCAACTAAAATGATGATCAAAAAAGGCAATACAAAACTTTTCAGTAATTCCCACGCTTCGTTAATATTGGTATTTATAACAAGTAATACTATCGAATCGTTAATAGGCACATTATAATAAATGATACATGCAAAAGCCAACGGAACAATTAAAATAACCGGCAACAGCAGCCATGCATATAAGCGCAGATGATTGCGAAAAAAGAATACAGGTAACAGCAACAAACTGTTTAATACAACAATGCCTAAAATTGCAACATAAAATTGTTTGCTTTCAAGAAAAAAGAGGAAGTCGGAAACGGTTATCATTAAATTAATCAACACTAAATACATCAAGGATTGTTTTCTATTATTCTTTTTCCAAAATTTCATTTTATATTTTTGAACATAAATTTATCATATAATCCAATACCGCAACAACTGTTTTTATTTTATGTAAAAAATTAGAAACCAGGTTGAACATATTAATTCATTTGTTACATGATTACAAGCATTATTATCGCTCAAAAATTTATACTTACATAGTTATTTTCCAAAACATACTTAAAAATCAGTACCTTTAGATTATAACAAAATACTGTTTAACCAACCAATTTTGTTGCTACTCTTGTTTTACTCTTTTTAATATAGCCGAGAAATGTTATTATACGAATTCCTTGAAGGGCCTGCATTACAATATGAAAACAATGTTGCATTAGTTTACGAAGAAAAATCCATCACTTATAAAAACTTAATCGAAAAAGTTGCCGATTTATCCAATGCAATATTGCAATCAGCAAAGGACGAGCAATTCATTGGTATCAGTACTACAAGATCGATAGAAATGATTGCCGGTGTATTGGCCATTTTAAAAGCCGGCAAAACATATTTACCGCTCGATCCAAATTATCCAACATCGCGGCTACAGCAAATGATTGATGACTCTAAAATTAAATACACTGTTTGCGTTGGCGATGAAAATAATTTTTTTAACGGCTTCGGGCTAATATCCATCGCATCAGATCAACAACATAATTTAGCTGCGATTGATGTACCTTTTCAAAGTCCTATAGTTTGCGTTTTATACACTTCGGGTTCTACAGGTAAACCCAAAGGAGTATGCTTGGGGCATCAGGGACTAATCAATCAACTTATTTGGCAAAAACAAAATGGTTACGCCAAGCCCGGAGTAAAAACTTTACTTTTCAGTCATCTGAGTTTTGATGCTGCTTTTCTTGAAATATTCGTTCCTGTTTATACAGGCGGCACATTATACATTGCCAATGATAGCTATCGCTATAATTCGGGATATTTATTGCGATACATTAATGAAAAAAAGATAACCCGATTATTTTTACCTTATACGGTTGTACAATTTCTTTCAGAAATAGCGCAACAATATAATTTATATCCATCATCAATAAAAGAAATTATAACAGGCGGCGAATTACTTAGAATAACACC
>DATAMD010000288.1:0-5224 GCA_036260755.1 Chitinophagaceae bacterium
TAGACTTATCGTACAATTTTATCGGTAAAATCAATACCGTTCATATTTGCCTTCCATATTCTGATTTTAAATCTGTATATCTTTAAACCCAAAACTGATTGATCATATATAAGCACACTTCAAAACAATGTTTAGAAAAGCAACTATTTATTTTATTGGATCATTGATTGTAACCTCATGCAGTAACAAAAAAGAAGATGCTCCAAAACAAAACCCTGCAACTCAAAATGTTATTGTCGATGTTATTGTTGTAAAACCAAAAAATATTTCTCATACTGTTGAAGCCAACGGATCGGTTGTTGCCAATGAGTATGTTGAATTACATCCCGAAATCAGCGGACGTATTACTTTCTTAAATGTTCCTGAAGGTAAAATGATTGCCAAAGGAACAGTTATCGCAAAAATTTATGATGAAGACCTGCAGGCTCAATTACAAAAATCTAAAGTGCAGTTAGAGCTGGCGCAGATAACAGAACAAAGAGATAAAAAATTATTAGCGGTAAACGGGCTTAATCAAAGCGATTATGATGCTGCATTAAATCAGGTAAAAAGTATTCAGGCCGATATTGCCTATACTCAATCATTAATTGAAAAAACAATTATCAAAGCTCCGTTCGACGGATTGGTTGGATTAAGGCAGGTAAGTCCGGGTGCTTATGTTACTCCTGCAATAATTATTGCCACGGTTCAGGAAGTAAATAAATTAAAAATCGATTTTACTGTCCCCGAAGAATATTCAAACATCATTCGAAAAGGAAATACGGTTGATATTGAATCTGATGCAGGAATATCATCGCGTATAAAAGCAACTATCATTGCAACCGAGCCGCAAATTACACTGGCAACACGTAATTTAAAAGTGAGGGCTGTATTGCAAACTCAAAAATTAAATCCCGGCGCTTTTGTAAAAGTATATGTAGCTGCAGGTGCCGATACAAAAGCATTAATGATTCCTACCAACTGTTTAATACCTGATGATAAAAACAATCAAATTGTTTTAGTTAAAAACGGTAAGGCAAATTTTATAAATGTAAAAACAGGATTGCGAGAATCTAATAATGTTGAAATTACGCAAGGATTACATACTGGAGATACTGTAATTGTTACAGGTGTTTTATTTGCACGGCCTGCATCTCCGGTTAAAATAAGAAGTGTAAAAAACCTGGAAGATTTTGCGAAATCAAATTAATAATAAGTTAGAATAATTATTCAATC
Source organism: Chitinophagaceae bacterium (assembly GCA_036260755.1). Taxonomy (GTDB): domain Bacteria; phylum Bacteroidota; class Bacteroidia; order Chitinophagales; family Chitinophagaceae; genus CAIQDX01. The sequence goes on from DATAMD010000288.1 coordinate 1,216, forward strand.
CATTCAAACGATTAGATACAAACAGCATGAACATTTCTGAGTTATCATTGAAGCGTCCGGTATTAGCAACGGTAATGAATTTGATGATTATTTTATTTGGCGTAGTTGGCTATTCTTTTTTGGCCGTAAGAGATTATCCGGCAATAGATCCTCCGGTAATCACAATATCTACTTCGTATACCGGTGCCAATCCAGATATCATCGAAAGCCAGGTAACAGAACCATTAGAAAAACAGGTTAACGGTATTCCCGGTATCAGAACAATAACTTCATCGAGTACTTTAGGCAACAGTAACATAACTGTAGAATTTAATTTGGGAGTTGATTTAGAAGCGGCAGCCAGCGATGTTAGAGATAAAGTTGGCCAGGCGCAACGAAGTTTACCGCAGGATATTGATGCGCCGCCCGTTGTTTCGAAAGCAGATGCCAACAGCGATCCCATATTAATTTTAGCCGTACAGAGCAATACGAAAGGATTGATGGAACTAAGCGATTATGCTGAAAATGTTTTGCAGCAGCAAATGCAAACCATTAACGAGGTTAGCTCTGTTGCCATCTTCGGACAAAAAAGATATTCGATGCATATCTGGCTCGATCCCGATCGCATGCTTGCACATAATGTTGCTTATAATGATATTTCTAATTCCGTTAAATCAGAAAATATAGAATTACCTCCGGGAAAAATTTATGGTAACAATACCGAATTAACAATCAGAACATTGGGAAGATTAACTTCCGAAAAACAATTCCGCGATTTAATTATTAAAGAAGACAGTTCAGGTATTGTTAGAATGAGCGATGTGGCTCGTGTAGAATTAAGTCCCGAAGCACCCGAATTAAGTTGGAAATATAATGGTGTAAATGCTGTTGGATTAGCCGTTATTCCACAACCCGGTGCAAATAATATCCAGATCGCCGATGAGTTTTATAAAAAATTAGATCAAATAAAAAAAGCAACTAAATCAGATATTACCATCAGCGTTTTAATTGATAACACAATTAATATACGCCATTCTTTGTCCGAAGTAAAAGATACGTTGATCATTTCATTCAGTTTAGTTGTATTGGTTATCTTTTTCTTTTTCAGAAACTGGTTAATTGCCATCAGGCCGTTAATCGATATTCCTATTTCGTTGGTGTCAACATTTTTTATAATGTATGTTTCCGGTTTTTCCATCAATGTATTAACCTTGCTGGGAATAGTGCTGGCAACGGGTTTGGTGGTTGATGATGGTATTGTTGTTACAGAAAATATTTTCAGGAAATTAGAAGAAGGTTTCCCTATCCGTAAAGCCGCATTGGAAGGAAGCAAAGAAATTTTCTTTGCCGTAATTTCTACATCATTAACATTGGCGGTAGTATTTATGCCGGTAATATTTTTACAGGGATTTGTGGGAAGATTATTCCGTGAGTTTGGCGTAACGCTTGCTGCAGCAGTTTTAATTTCTTCGTTCGTATCTCTTACCATCACACCGGTATTAAATGTTTTCCTTAACCGAAAAAATGCAAGCCACGGTAAGTTTTACGAAAGAACCGAACCGTTCTTCAGAGGTATGGAAAACGGTTATAAAAGTTTATTGCAATCATTCATGAAAATACGATGGGTTGCATGGGTAATTATTGTTGTGTGTGTAGGAATTATTTTTTTAGTGATGAGAAATTTACAAAGTGAGATCGCTCCGCTGGAAGACAGAAGCAGCATTCGTTTTCAGGCTACCGGTGCCGAAGGTGCCAGCTTTAATTATATGCGGAATATTTCTGATAATATTACAAACTATTTATACGACTCGGTACCCGAAAGAGATTTTGTTTTTGCACGTACACCCGCCGGAGGATCGATGAATTCTTCTCAACCAAGAATTGGTTTGATAGATCCTTCATTAAGAAAAAGAACGCAGAGCGAAATTGCAAACGATCTTCAAAAAAAATTATCACGGTTTAATGATGCAAGGATATTTGCCATCCAGGAACAAACCATTTCGGTTGGTCTCAGCTCCAGAGCTTCATTGCCGGTTCAATTTGTTTTGCAAAATCAAGACCTGAATAAAATAAAAGATGTACTTCCTAAATTTTTGGAAGAAATACGAAAAGATAAAACTTTTGCTAACGCCGATGTGAATTTAAAATTCAATAAACCCGAGTTGCAGATTACTGTTGACAGGATGAAAGTGAAAGACCTTGGCTTATCAACTTCTGATGTTATCTCTGCCATGCAATCGGCATTCAGCGGCGGACGCATGGCTTATTTTATTATGAACGGTTATCAATATTCGGTAATTGCGCAGGTCGATTGGCCCGAGAGAAACAAACCAAATGATATCGAAAAAATTTATGTGCGTAATAATAAAGGGCAAAGCATTCCTTTAAATGCCGTTGTACACATCGAAGAAGGCAGCAACCCTTCAACATTATTTCATTTCAACAGGTATAAAGCTGCAACTGTTTCTGCATCGTTGGCCGAAGGCAAAACAATCGGCGATGGTATAGAAGCCATGCAAAGAATCGGAGCAAAATTATTAGATCAAAGTTTTCAAACAGCATTAAACGGGCCATCACGCGATTATGCCGAAAGCTCGTCCAACATTGCATTTGCATTTGGTTTGGCATTGATATTAATTTATCTGGTATTGGCCGCACAATTCGAAAGTTTCTTAGATCCTTTCACCATCATGCTTACCGTACCATTGGCATTAGCCGGTGCCTTATTAAGTTTATACCTCTTTAAACAAACATTAAATATTTTTTCTGAAATAGGAATGATCATGTTGATTGGTTTGGTAACAAAAAACGGAATTTTAATTGTTGAGTTTACCAATCAAAAACGCAAAAAAGGAATACCCAAAATGCAGGCTGTTATCGAAGCTTCTGCACAAAGGCTGCGGCCAATTTTAATGACAAGTTTGGCAACCTCTTTTGGTGCATTGCCTATTGCGCTTAGTTTAGGTGCTGCATCAACCAGCCGTATTCCGTTGGGGATTGTTGTTGTTGGCGGAATTATTTTTTCTCTCATCCTTACTTTGTTTGTTATCCCTGCTGTTTACACCTTTATCAGCGGCAGGCATGAAACAGAAAAAATAGAAATGACCGAATAAATTCAAATCAACATTAAAAAAATTAAGCGGCATCATCGCCGCTTTTTTATTGAATGATAATCATCAAGTTTTTATTTTTTTATTATCTATAACTTTGTTCACTAAAATAATTTTTAATGAACGATCCTATTGCAAGTATCCGGACAGATTATAAATTAAAATCGTTGAGCGAAGAAGATACTGCCGAAAATGCTTTCGAACAATTTACAAGATGGTGGAACGAAGCTCGCAACAGCCATTTGCACGAAATAAATGCAATGACTTTAGCTACTGCCGACACAAATGGAACTCCCTCTGCACGTGTTGTTTTATTAAAAGGATACGATCATCGCGGGTTTATTTTTTTTACAAATTATAACAGTGCCAAAGGAAATGAGTTAGAAAAAAATCCCAAAGCATCTCTTTTATTTTTTTGGAAAGAATTAGAACGTCAGATAAGAATTGATGGTACGGTAGAAAAAGTTTCTGCAATGGAAAGCGATATTTATTTTAAATCGAGGCCGGCCGGAAGCCGCATTGGTGCCTGGGCTTCGCCGCAAAGCACAGTGATCGAAAACCGAAAAGTTATTGAAGATAATTTTTTAAAGTACGAACAAAAATTCGGCGACGAAAATATCCCCCGTCCCGAACATTGGGGCGGTTATTTAGTGAAGCCGGCAAAAATAGAATTCTGGCAAGGCCGCAGCAGCAGGCTGCACGACCGCATTCAATATACTTTACAGATCGATGGAAAGTGGAAAAGAGAAAGATTAGCGCCTTAAAAATTTATTTGTAAAAATAATTGCGTCATTTGTTTTTAAATGATGCAATTGCTTTTTTAATTTCTTCCGATAAAATTAATTTTCCGCTCATTGCGGCACGTTGTAACAATAACTCATTCCAGCTTTCTGTTCCGCTCCAAAATATCTTTTTAATTT
>DATAMD010000292.1:0-1620 GCA_036260755.1 Chitinophagaceae bacterium
TTGTTAATACAACCATGAGTATTAAAAATGAATTTGCAAGTGAAAGGCTAACACTGACAGATTAGCTGATTGACGCCTTTTAGGGTTGCTAATATTGCTAATAATTTTGCTAATATCAATGATGATTTTTTATGAAAACAGAAGAACTATGAAAAACCTATTTAGTGATTTAGCTAGCAATTAAAACTTTATAAAATTAATAAAAACCTTATAAATAGGCAAATAGAGAACTTGTAATGCGCAGGTCTCCGGTTCGAATCCGGATGTCGGCTCCAGTTAAAACAATATTTAAGCCTATCAGAAATTTTCTGGTAGGCTTTTTTGACACTTGTCGCTTATTTTGGGCAGTGTTTGGCTTTACACTAACTTTGTCCTGTTTTCCAACCATTTGAGGGCATAAGCATTACTTAAACTAAAAATAATTCCGCCAAATAAAGTTGTGAGCAAGGGGCGCGGTGGTATTTCGGTAAATAACGGGATTTTAAATATTGATCCCAAGATGCCTAATGATAGCCACAAAAAAACTCCATAACCAAAGGCTTTATAATAATAATACCTGCTTGAAGTAAAGTATATCAGATAAGCAAAGGAAACTCCCCAAATAGCTCCTAACCCCAGATGAACAATGAACCCCATAATATTAGAGAATAGACCGGTAAAGTTTTTGTACATAATAAAAACTTTTGAAAAATCAATGAAAGCTCGATCGGTCAAACCTAATGCTTTTACGGCAATTCCGTAGATGGCTTGAATATTTGCTGCTATTATACCAGTAATAGAACCGGCGACTAATCGGTCATTTTTCAAATGCATGGTCGAGCCTCCTTCAAAATTATATTATTGCCATTTTGAAGGTACTTATTCTAAATAAGAAGACGTTTTTTATATAATGAAAAAGTTAATGTTTTTGCTTGTAAGGGTGGGATTTAGATAAGTTTTAATAGCCAGTTCCAGAACTATGCACTAAAGGGGATGAATATTTATAGAATTGAAAAACGCTCGACCAAAAACAACAATGACCACCTTCAAATACCAAATATGAATTAAACTTGAATTTGATAGCCGCCGATATAATAGACATGCCCATCAGGGATGATCCTAAAAGCCCACATGACTTAGAAACCTACTATTCTTGACGATTTTACCCCGTTTACATTGCTTTATATCAAATTAAATTTTATAAATAGGCAGGCTGATGCTTGGAAAAAACTTTGAGTGGCGAAAAGAACCTGCTATTGTTAGAATAAACGCGCTTGGGAAAACCTCCCATACTTTTCCCACACTTTTTTGATATTGGTTTTAATATGTTGTTTTATAATGATTCCATCACATAAGTCACAAGGTTTTCGGACAATAAATTAAAAGATAGGTGATGAAGATGGATAATAAAAAGATTCAAACGATCCGGCGGATTGCTCAAGTAATGTCCTTTTTCTTTTTTGCGGGGGTCTTTTCCCAAATGCTCAGTGGCGTTCAACACATATATCAACTAATCATTCGCCACAACTTTAGTTTGGATAAAATGCAACTGTTGCTAATCCCCTGAGCGCCCGGTTTATAGATCCTGGTAAGCTTTATTTTGGCTATCAGTGATAATACCGCCCCCAGCGGGCAAAGATA
>DATAMD010000298.1:0-2415 GCA_036260755.1 Chitinophagaceae bacterium
TCAGGATCGCGTATGCCGTTGGGTGCAACACCATTATCGACAAGTTTCATTACATTGTTCAATAATTGGATCACACAAGGACAATTAAATAATTAAAACATATCAATAAAATAATTTTCATGAAATTCATCTTCCTGATCGTATTGTCGATAATTTTTCTGACAAGCTGTTATTACGACAAAGCTCAATTAGTATATCCGGCGACCGGTACCTGTGATACAACCAATGCAACCTACAGTTTGAAAGTTGTACCAATAATAAATGCCAATTGTAACGCTTGTCATAGTGGCGCTGCCACAGCAGGTGCCGGAATAAAATTAGATACTTACGCCGGTATAAAAACTTATGTAACTAACGGGCAATTATTAAACTCTATTAACCAAACCGGCGTTGTGCCTGCAATGCCTTTAAGTGCAGCTAAATTATCTGCTTGCGAAATAAGTCAAATAACTGCCTGGATCAACGCAGGCGCCTTAAACAACTAAAAAAATAAACATGAAAAAAATTCTTTTATCCGTAACAATGATCGCCGTTGGATTAACAATGGCCAATGCACAAAAACTGTATTCAACAAAAACAGGGCAAATAAAATTTAATGCCACAGGTGGTGTTGAAAAAATTGCTGCAGTAAATAATCAGGTTGATAGTAAGATGGTTGATAAAACCGGCCAGATAGTTTTCAGCCTGTTGGTAAATGGTTTTATTTTCGATAACCAATTAATGAAAGACCATTTCGAAGAAAATTATTTGGAAACAACTAAATTTTCGAAAGCAGATTTCAAAGGGTTTATTACAAACATTTCTTCTGTTGATTTTACAAAGAATGGCAAATATAATATCACCATTGATGGTTCATTAACCATTCACGGAGTAACACAAAAAGTAAGTACCGCAGGCTCTTTAACTATCGCCAACGGAAAACCAAGTATTGCCGGTGTGTTTAAAGTAAAAATAAAAGAGTACGGCATTACAGGTTTATATATCGGCGAAAAAATTGCCAGCGAAGCCGAAATTTCTGTTGATTGCAAATACGATTAAGATTAATTTTTTATTTTGATTCCTCATCTGCTTAACCCTTTATACAATGTATTCATTAAAGAAGCTAATACAATCTTCCGCAATTGTTTTGTTTATTCTGTTTTTTTCAAATCAGTTAACAGCACAGGATATTGATTTATTTAAAATGCAGGATGCACAGGATAAAAAAGAAAAGGAAAATAAAACCGAACTCGTTACCGCCACATTTAAAACCACAAGAATGGTTAATGGACAATCCATCGAAAATGTTGGCAAAGGAATTTTGGACTTAAAAATTTCGCACCGTTTCGGAACTGTAAATACAGGTGCCTATAATTTCTTTGGATTAGATCAGGCAACAATGCGCATCGGAATGGATTATGGTGTTACCAACAGATTAATGGTTGGTATTGGAAGAAGCACTTTTAATAAAGAGTTCGACGGCTTTTTAAAATACCGCTTACTGCGCCAGTCAACCGGCAAAAGAAGTTTTCCTTTTTCAGTAAGTTATGCAGGTACAGCTATTCTGCAATCGCTGAAACCCGCACCCACAACGTATCCGCTCAATCAAACCGATCAATACTTTTTTGTTCATCAATTAATTATTGCACGAAAATTCAACGATTATTTTTCGTTGCAATTTGTACCAACTTTGGTGCATTACAATATTGTTCCGTTGGAAACACAGCCAAACGATCTGTATTCTGTTGGTGTTGGTTACCGCCTGAGGATTTCAAAAAGAGTAAACTTAACCGGCGAATATTATTATCAGCTTAATCCGATAACAGGTAATTATAATTCGTTGTCGTTCGGGTTTGATATTGAAACCGGTGGCCACGTGTTTCAATTACATTTTACCAACTCAACCGGTATTAATGAAAAAAGTTTTATTTCGGAAACTACCGGACAATGGAACAACGGCGATATTCATTTCGGGTTCAACATTTCAAGGGTTTTTACAATCGTAAAACCTAAAGCAATGGCAAATGCAAAATGGTAACCTCTAAATAAAAATTTATGAAAAAGAAAATAATCTTATCTACACTTGCTGTTTTTGCAACAGCAATACTTGCAGTTTGGTTCTTTGTGTTTTTTAAACCAACACATTTTAAAAGAGATGTGTCTGATGAAAAAGGAATTGTTGTTTCTGCAAAAGATATTGTAAAAGAATTTCAAACCAACGAAGCGGCATCTAATAAAAAATACATCAACAATGCTGTTGAAATTACCGGAGAAGTTACAAATGTTAAAAAAGATCAAACCGGAAAAACAACCCTCGTAATAAAAAGCGATGATGCTTTTTCGAACGTGTTTGTTACTTTAAAACAATCCGATAAACAACCTCAAACAGCTTCTACCATTACCATAAAAGGTATATGCACAGGCTTTCTCAGCGAT
>DATAMD010000300.1:0-6825 GCA_036260755.1 Chitinophagaceae bacterium
TTTCGAAATATTAGATTCCGGCGAAACCGGATTATCTGCCGAAGAAGTTGAAAAAAGATTAGAATCTTTTGGTACCAACGAAGTAGTTCACGAGAAAGCGCCGGCCTGGTATATTCAATTTATTCAGGCATTTATTACACCGTTTAATGCCGTATTAATTTTAATTGCAGCAACATCTTTTCTGATTGATGTTATTTTAGAAGATCCTGCAAACAGAGATTATAAAACTGTAATTGTTGTGGGTGTGATGATATTGTTAAGCTCTGTAATCCGCTTCTGGCAAGAGTTTCGAAGCAATGTGGCTGCAGAGAAATTAAAAAGCATGGTTAAAACCACGGCAACGGTTTTACGGAAAGATGAAGGGAAAAAAGAAATCGATATCAAAGAAATTGTTCCGGGCGATATCATCTTTTTATCTGCCGGCGATATGATTCCCGCCGATTGCCGCATCATTCAATCAAAAGATTTATTCTTAAACCAATCCACCTTAACAGGTGAATCTTTGCCTGTTGAAAAAAGAGAATTTGTTATTAATGATACGCAAAATAAATCGCCGCTCGAATTAGAAAACATTTGTTTCATGGGAACGAATGTGGAAAGCGGACAAGCATTGGCCATTGCCGTTACCACAGGCAATCAAACTTATTTTGGTTCTATCAGCAAATCTATTTCGGGCAAACGCGCCGAAACAAGTTTCGACAAAGGTGTAAACAGCGTTAGCTGGTTGCTTATCCGTTTTATGTTAATCATGGTACCATTGGTATTTTTTATTAACGGATTTACCAAAGGCGATTGGGTAGAGGCTTTATTATTTGCCATTGCCGTTGCTGTTGGATTAACCCCCGAAATGTTACCGATGATTGTTACGGCAAACCTTGCAAAAGGTGCGGTAACCATGAGCAAAAGAAAAGTAATTGTAAAAAGATTAAGCGCCATTCAAAACATAGGTGCCATGGATGTTTTATGTACCGATAAAACCGGAACATTAACATTAGATAAAATTGTGTTGGAACGGCATTTAAATGTTGATGGTATTGAAGATGATGAAGTGCTGAAATGGGCTTACTTAAACAGCTATCATCAAACAGGATTAAAAAATTTATTGGATGTTGCCATTCTCGATCACGTTGAAGTAAAAGATTATTTAAAAGTTGAAGAACAATTTAAAAAGGTAGATGAAATTCCTTTCGATTTTCAGCGCCGCAGGATGTCGGTTATTCTGGAACAATCCAATCATAAACATCTTTTAATTTGTAAAGGTGCTGTTGAAGAAATTTTAGGATTATGTTCTCATTCTTTCGATCCGGGAGAAGATCGTCAATTGCATATTGAAGTCGATACCATTCAACCGATGGATGATAACATCCGCAAAAACATTCTTGGTCTTTCAAAAAAATTAAACAAAGAAGGTTTACGTGTTTTACTGGTTGCTATTAAAGAATACGAAGAACGTCCGTTAACTTATACCGTTGCCGATGAATGCAACATGATATTAACCGGATTTATCGGATTCCTCGATCCTGCAAAACCTTCTGCAAAGCCTTCTGTAGAAGCATTACAGAATTTGGGCGTTGCATTAAAAGTATTGACAGGCGATAATGATATTGTTACAAAAAAGATTTGCCGCGATGTGGGAATTCCGGTTGATAAAATTTTAATCGGAAATGAACTGGAATCCATGAGCGACGAGCAACTGAAAGCGGTTGTTGATGATATTAACATCTTCGCAAAATTAAGCCCGGCGCAAAAAAGCAGGGTTGTAAAAACACTGCAATCAAAAGGGCATACGGTTGGTTTTATGGGCGATGGTATTAACGATGCTGCTGCACTGCGTGATGCCGATGTAGGAATATCTGTTGATACTGCCGTAGATATTGCAAAAGAAAGTGCCGATATAATTTTATTGGAAAAAGATTTGATGGTTTTACGCAAAGGGGTTATTTATGGCAGAAGGACTTTTGGCAATATCATTAAATATATTAAAATGACGGCCAGCAGTAATTTTGGAAACATGTTCAGTATGCTGGGTGCCAGCGCATTGCTTCCCTTCCTTCCTATGTTACCTGTGCAAATTTTAGTTCAGAATTTATTGTATGATATTTCGCAAATATCTATTCCATGGGATATGATGGATAAAGAGTATCTCGAAAAACCACGTAAGTGGGAAGCCGGCGGCATTGCACGTTTCATGGTGTTCATCGGCCCCATCAGTTCTATATTCGATTATGCAACTTTTGCTTTGATGTATTTTGTTTTTAAAGCAAACACAGTTGAGCATCAAAGTTTATTTCAGTCGGGTTGGTTTATCGAAGGGTTGCTTTCGCAAACATTAATCGTTCACATGATCCGAACCAGAAAAATTCCTTTCATACAAAGCTGGGCAACAACGCCGGTATTGGCTTTAACAACAACCATCATGGCCATTGGAATTTATATTCCGTTCTCGCCATTTGCCGAAGCTTTTAAGCTGCAACCTTTGCCGGGCATGTATTTCCCATGGTTGATAGGGATTTTGGTTTGTTACAGTTTACTTACTCAGTTCATTAAAAATTGGTTCATTAAGAAATTTAACCAGTGGTTATAAAAAGGTTTTTCATTTATTAAATTATTATCATGCGTTTTTTCAGAATAATACTAACAACATTATTGTGCACAGCTTTTTTTATCAAAAGTTTTACTCAATCATCAGAAAATATAATTAATCGTATTAACAAAAAAGATTCTGTTGCCGATTGGAGTTTTCATGTTCAAAACACAACGGTTTCGCAAATACATCCTGCATTTCCTGTAAAATATTCGGGGGCAAACAGTTTGGAAGATGGTTACGAAATTGCCACTTCAAATACCACAACCATTGCGGTTGGCCGTAAATTATGGAAGAATGCTTTTTTTATTTTTAATCAGGAAACTACCGGCGGTGGCGGATTAAGCAAAACAAAAGGTTTGGCTGGTTTTCCTAACGGAGAAATTTATCGCGTTGGTGCATCGGCATTAACGCCTTTTGTTGCAAGAGCTTATTTGCAACAGATCATTCCGTTAAAAAATTCATCATTCGAAAATCAATCTTCAGATATCAATCAATTTACAGGCAAAATTGCAACATCGCGATTGGTAATTACCGCAGGCAAATTTTGCATTACAGATTTTTTTGATGATAATAAATATAACCACGATGCACGTTCGCAATTTTTAAACTGGAGTTTAATGGCGCAGGGTGCATGGGATTTTCCCGCCGATGTTCGCGGTTATACCACAGGTATTGTTGTTGAACTGATAAAACCCACGTGGGCACTGCGTTTTGCTTCGGTTGAAGTTCCTAAAATTGCAAACGATTTACCAATGGAATGGAAATGGAATGGGGCCCATTCTGAAACAGTTGAATTTGAAAAACACTGGGAAACAAAAAATAATTTAACCGGTGCCATCAGAACAAATTTGTTTGCAACTTTTTCCAGAGCGCCATTTTATAAAGATGCCATTGCAGCAATGGCTGTTGGCGACAGCAGTTTAAACGAAATAATTTCAGGCGATGCAGAGGGCACAAAATATTATGGCGTTAAGTACGGTTTTGGAATTAATGTAGAACAACAGCTTAATAAATCTATTGGAATGTTTACAAGGTATAGCTGGAACGATGGAAAAACTGCATCGTGGGCATTTACAGAAATAGACAAAAGCCTGCAAGCCGGAATTGAAATAAACGGCGCCGACTGGAAAAGAAAAAAAGATGTTCTTGGAATAGCTGTTGTGGTGAATGGTTTATCTGATGACCATAAAAATTACCTGAAAGCAGGCGGTTATGGTTTTATTATTGGTGATGGCAATTTGAATTATGCATCAGAATCGATTTTTGAAACTTATTACCGGTTTTATATTGCTTCGTTTGTGCAACTGTCGGTAGATTATCAATTAGCAAATAATCCTGCATATAATAAAGACAGGCGGGGCCCGGTTCATATCCCTTCAATAAGATTACATTTCGAGTTGTAGAAAATTAACCGGCTAAAATTTTTTTTGTGCTTTTATTAATGGTGTTTTCGTACAAAGCCATGTAAAGGTCGTTGGGATTAAAGGGCTTTGTAATAAATCCGTTCATTCCAACATTTATTACTTTTTGTTGTATATCGGGCGAGATTGAAGCGGTTAATGCAATGATGGGTGTAGCGGTATCAAATTTCCTTATTTCGGTTGATGCCGCATAGCCATCCATCACCGGCATTTGAATATCCATTAAAACAATATCATATTTATTTTCTTTCATTTTTTCTACGGCAATGGCGCCGTTTTCTGCAATGTCTGTTACGATGCTCCAGTTTTGTAACATTCCATCGGCAACCATCACATTAAATAAAACATCTTCTACCAATAAAACTTTCAATCCTTTTAAATCCTGTTTTTCGAAGGTTTGAATTTTTTCTTCCCTGATAGTATTTATTTTACTTTTTCTGAACCGAAGTACAAAATAAAAATTAGAGCCTTTGCCATATTCGCTTTCTAAATTAATGGCGCTGCCCTGCAGTTCCAGTAAGCGTTTAATGATGGCCAAGCCAAGGCCCGAGCCGCCAAAGTCGCGTGTGATATTTGTATTTGCCTGAATAAATCTTTCGAAAATTATTTGTTGTTTATCTTTCGGAATACCGATTCCTGTGTCTTCTACCGAAAAATAAATAAGCACATTATCGTCGTTGTTTTCTTTTAATGATGTTTGAATGGTTATGGTGCCGTCTTTGGTAAACTTCACGGCATTAGAAACAAGGTTATTTAATATTTGGCCTAATCTAATATCATCGCCCCTGATAAAATCCGGAATATTTTCATCATTTTTAATTATGATGTTATTCCCTCTTTCTTCGGCCCTGCTTTGATTGGCCATTTTAATGTTATTGAGGAAATGCAGTAATTCAATATCTCTGTCGGCAAATACAATTTTCCCTTCTTCCAGTTTACTGAAATCGAGCACATCATTAATTAAACTCAATAAGTTTTCGGAAGAAATTTCAAGCACACGTAAAAATTCTTTTTGTGAAGGAAGCGGATCCTGATATTGCAATAATAAAATTGTTCCGATGATGGCATTGAGCGGTGTGCGTATTTCATGGCTCATCACCGAAAGGAATTCGCTTTTTGCCATCATTGCTTTTTCGGCAAACTCTTTTGCTTTAATTAATTCGTTTGCTAATTCATTCGATTTTTTTATTTGTTGTTCGAGAAAAGAAATGGTACTGAAAAGATCATCATCTTTTTCCAAAATAAAAGAAGCGTTAGGATCTATCGATTTGATGGCTTCTTTTAATTTAAGAATAGATTGTTTTCTTATTTCGTTTTGTTGAAGCAGATTGCTGTTAATTTCCTGATATTCTTTTTCGCTTACATCAAATGCATGTTCGGATATTTTTTTATCTTTTTCGAATGTTGCATACGATCTGCTTACCACATTTAAAAAATCGCAGACATTTTGATCCTGCAGACATTTGTCGGGTAAAAATTTTCTTATTTGGCTTTCTAAAATTTTATGATAGGGCATATTATTTTATTAAATGCATGATGCTATATTATTTCGGTAAATGTTGTGATGGTCATGGTTTGGTTTTGCAACTCGCAGGATATATTTTGATTGTATGGACATATCTCTCCATAAGAGTAAAATCCGCCAATGTGTGTTGCATCGCCAAAAATATTTTTAGCTGCCTGTATTTCTTCGTACGATCTTTCCTGCAAAATCAATCTTCTTCCCACACAACTGATAAGCAATGCCAACTGCGGCAATTGTGTTTGATTCTTTAAAGCTTGTTTTGCAGCACTTGAAGATGCATCGATCAGTTTATCTAAGTTGGCTTTCATCAAACGAACTTTACTTCCTTCCGGAAGATTGCCTGCAAACGTCATTGATTTTTCTTTTTCATCAATAGAAAGAATTGTTCGGACAAGAGTTATTGCAGGGTCTTCGATTTTTAATGAAAGCGGAAATAATAATGCCGAACCCGGAAGCTCTGCCGCATAAGGCCCTAAATATTCTTTATACAATTCAAGGGCATTTCTGCCGTCAATTTCGTATAAAATATTTTTATCAGATTTTGTGATAATCCTTTCTCTTCCAAATTCATCCCACCCGCCAAAAGAACCATGGCCAATTTTTAAATGCCGGCCATAAAAACCAACTGCCACAATATTTCCTTCGGCAGGTGCATTATTTAATCCTACATAAGTTTTGCTGAAGCTTGCCGCATCACCGGCCAATCCGCCTGTGACAGGAACTTGCTTATTATTATTTTCATTCAGTCCGCTAACTAAGCTGCTGCCATTTATTTTTGTACCGTCTAAAATAATAAATATGCCCACAAGATCATCGGTATTTATTTGCTGCATCAAATATTTGCCTGCTTCAAAACTGTTTTCATGCACATGAATATTTGTTTCTACGCATTTTAGTTTTGTTTTTTCAAATTCAATGGCGGTAACCACTACGCTGTTATCAACTACATCATCGTTTATAATTTCGCCGGCAGTAGAGGCACACACAATATTTGCTGCAGGGTATATATCTTTTAAGTGTTCGAATAATTCTTTGTTTGCAATTATTCTACCGGATCCAAATGCAAAAACCAATTGTGCTTTATTATCATTAAAGTGTGTATCAGATGATTTTTCAATCCATTTGTCTTGAACAAAATGTTGTTGTTTGATCTTCATGTTATTGAAAATAATCTACGTTTGAATAATAAATTACTGCTGCAAATTTCATGCGTTATTAATTATAAATTTGTGGTTGTTATGATGACATAAATACTGCGTGGCAATACCGGCGCTTTTTCTTATTTTATTAAA